>CAYWWF010000026.1:1624-13212 GCA_964461745.1 uncultured Oscillospiraceae bacterium
CGACAAGCTCGGTGACGGACTTGGCGGAAATTTCACGCAAGGCAAACGCCTCCCAGTCATTGAGACCCTCTAAAAACTACTTTTTTTTAGAGGATTGGAAAATGTTTTTGCTTCGGTCTGAATCCGCCACAACAACGATTCAGATTACAAGGGGTTTATAGAGACGCTCAGCTCCTCTATAAAACTGTGCGCGCTCATCGCGGCCACCGCGCCGTCCGAACAGGCGGTGACAATCTGATAGAGCGGTTTGGCACGCAAGTCGCCGGCCACAAACACACCGGGGATTTCCGTTGTCCCGTTTTCCGGCGCGGGCACACGGCGGGTTTCATCCAGGCGCAGAAGACCCTCGAGCAGGCGGCTTTCGGGTACCGTACCCACGGCAATGAACACCGCCGCGCAAGGTAGATCTGAGGTTTCTTTGGTGTTTAGGTCTGTTAGTGTTACGCCGGTGACGGCTTTTTCACCTATAATTTCAGCAACCGTAAAGGGTGTGCGTATCGTCAGGTTTTCTTTTGATTTCAATGCATTTTGTAGACTTAATTGGGCTCGAAATTCTTCGCGGCGATGTACCAGTGTAACGGTACGCGCGACACCACAGAGATAGAGGGCGTCCTCAAGTGCCGTGTTGCCGCCGCCGACCACAACGACGTCCCGGTTGCGGAAAAAGTTTCCGTCACAGGTTGCGCAGTAGGAGACGCCGCGCCCGCGAAACAGCTCTTCGCCCGGGCAGTCCAAGGTGCGCCGATGGGCGCCCATGGCCAAAATGATGGTTTTGGCGGGGAGAGGGCCCTTGTCGGTTTGCACGGAAAGCGCCCCGGGCGTAAAGTCAAAACCAGTGGCCTTTGTACTTTGAAACGCAATGTCCAAGCCGCGTGCGTGTGAGGCCATTTGCTCGGAGAGTTCCGGACCTGTGATGGAGGGGAAACCGGGGTAGTTTCCAATGTCGGGCGTCGTTGTCATTTGGCCGCCGGGGAATTGGCTCTCTATGACGGTCACGTCCAGTCCAGCGCGTTTGGCATAGATCGCGGCGGTGAGTCCGGCCGGGCCTCCACCCACGATGACACAATCTGTCACGCTCAGCTACTCCTTTCGACATCCATCGACAAAACTTCCGATTTACAAAAATAGGAAGTCATGATAGATTATCTACAACGGATCGAAACGGCCATGCTTTGCTTTGCCGCTGCCGTGTGATCCTCCTGAATTGCCAACCGTCAATCTTTATCCCATAACCCACTGGGCCGCCCTCTTCGGGGCGGCCGCTTTTTATTGTTCGTCTGCACACACAACCGCTTACCATTCATCTTTTGGCGGCTTTTGCGCCATACTGCGGAAAAATCCCTTGAAATTAACAAATTATTCCTGCGGAATTTTTCCTTGTCTGACACAAAATCTGCTCAAAATCTGAACGGCTCGGGTTATGTGAGCAGACTTTCTTACCGATAAAACAAAGCACATGCCGGGTTATTGTTTTTTACTTCGCCCTAGTCTCGACTTCTTCTGTGATCTTTCGGATAAAGTCCGCAACACTCATGACACCCAAGTCGCCGTCACGGCCGGAGCGCACAGCCACCTGGCCGCTCTCCTGCTCCTGTGCCCCAATGACGAGCATATAGGGGGTACGCGCCATACGCGCCTCGCGGATCTTATAGCCGATTTTTTCGTTGCGGTCGTCGAGTTCCACGCGGAAGCCCTTTTGCTTCAGTGTATCGAACAATGTCCGGGCTGTGTCGTGTTGCTTGTCGGTGATCGGCAGGATTACAGCTTGCACGGGTGCCAGCCACAATGGCATATGGCCCGCGTATTTTTCAATCAGCAGCGCCAGTGTGCGTTCATAGCAGCCGATGGACGTGCGGTGGATGACATAGGGGTGTTTTTTCTGCCCGTCCTGGTCGGTGTATTCCATGCCGAAGCGCTCGGCGAGTTGGAAGTCAATTTGAATGGTAATCAGCGTATCTTCTTTGCCGTGGACGTTACGGATCTGGATGTCGAGCTTCGGGCCGTAAAACGCGGCTTCGCCCTCGGCCTCCTCGTAGGGAATCTCCAAGTGATCTAAAATCGTTTTCATCTGGGCCTGCACGGCTTCCCACTGCGCGGCATTGCCGATGTATTTTTCAGTGTTTGACGGATCCCACTTCGAGAAGCGGTAGCTGACGTCCTCGTTAAGGCCCACAGCCTCCAACATAAATTTGGCAAGATCCACGCAGCCGGCAAATTCGCCCTCAAGCTGTTCGGGTGTGCAGGCGAGGTGGCCCTCGGAAATCGTAAACTGCCGCACACGGATCAGACCATGCATCTCACCCGAGGCCTCGTTGCGGAACAAGGTAGACGTTTCGTTGAAGCGCATCGGCAAGTCTCGATATGAGCGGGTACGGGCCAGATAGACCTGGAACTGGAACGGACAGGTCATCGGACGCAGCGCGAAGACTTCGGCATCGTCCTTTTCAGGGTCGCCCATGATGAACATGCCTTCGCGGTAATGATCCCAGTGGCCCGAGATTCTATAGAGAGCGCTTTTGGCCATCAGCGGCGTTTTGGTGAGCTGATAGCCGCGCTTTTCTTCTTCGTCTTCGACAAAACGCTGAAGAATTTGAATGACCTTTGTACCCTTCGGCATCAGAATCGGAAGCCCTTGGCCGATATAGTCCACGGTCGTAAAATACTCGAGCTCGCGGCCCAAGCGGTTGTGGTCACGCTTGCGGGCCTCCTCGAGCTGCGTTAAATGCGCGTCGAGCGCTTCACGGTTGTCAAACGCCGTGCCGTAGACGCGACACATCACGTCGCGGTTGCTGTCGCCGCGCCAATAGGCGCCGGTCGCGCTGAGCAGCTTGTAAGCTTTGACGCAGCCGGTATGTTCACAGTGCGGCCCGGCGCAAAGGTCGACAAAGTCGCCCTGCCGATAGAAACGAATCTCCGCGTCTTCCGGTAGGTCTCGGATCAGTTCTTGTTTGAACGGCTGATCTTGCATCAGTTGAAGCGCTTCCTCGCGCGGCAACACAAACGTCTCAAGCTTCAGGCGCTTTTTAATGATGGCCTTCATTTCACGCTCGATTTCAGTAAGCTGCTCGGGCGTAAACGGCGCAACGCCAGTAAAATCGTAGTAAAAGCCCTGTTCGATGGCCGGCCCGATGCCGAGTTTGACGCCGGGATACAGTTGACTGACCGCTTGCGCCAGAACATGGGAAGCGGTGTGCCGTAAGACTTGCAAAGAAGAATCCATAAGCCAAAGCACCTCAGATCCATAGTATAAAACTTGTATTTCTTTTTCCCGCCGTAAACGGAGATATCCCCCACGGCGGAAGAACCACGTTACGGTTTCTTATAAAAGGAAACTGGCTGAAAGAACGCGCTGAAACCGTGCACCGCATCGGACATCTCCACAAGCGCATGGGAGAACTCGCCGGTATAGTCGTAGCCCATGGTTCTGGTTTTGAGGACTGTGGGTGCGTCGGAAGAGTGGGGCAGGTTGAGCGTTACGGTAGTACCCTCTCCGAGGCGGGAAACGATCTCCATTTGGCCGCCATGGAGTTCGGCGATGGCGCGCACAATGGCAAGCCCCATTTTGTGGGCACTCTCGTGTCCGCTGCGTCCGATGAAATGATTTGTAATCTGCGCCACCTTTTTTTTCGTCATGCCTGCACCGTTGTCGGTAACGCTTACACGCGCCAGATCTCCGGAGCCTGAGACCGAAAGCGTAACTTCACCGCCGTGCTTCGTGAATTTCACGGCGTTTGAGAGTAAGTTGAGCAAAGCCCGTTCAAGCTTTTGGCTGTCAAACGAAAAAAACAGGGGACTGGATGGTGCCGAGAGTTTTAGTCCAATGTCTTTTGAAGCGGCAAATGGGGCGACCGAATGCAACACTTCGTGCGCAAATTGCACCAAATCATAACGGCCCAGCGTGAGTTCCGCTTCGCCGAGCAGGTAACCCGGTAGTTCCATCATATTGTTTGAAAGGCGCAACAGTTGGAAACAACCCTGCATGACCATCTCCAAATAGTGACGCATTTTGGGGTTTTCTTCAATCTGGCCGGAAAACAGGCTGATGGAGGAGAGTATCGTCGTAAGCGGGCGCCGCAGATCGCTGCCATAACTCGGCATAAAAGAGAGCAGCGCACGCTCATTTTCATGGCTGTCCTCAAGGAAGACCAAATAATGCCCGCCGGGTGTGGGCAAGGTAAGCAGACGATATGTCAGCCCGTGAAAAATGAGCGTTGGCAATTCAGCCTCGATCTCCAAGGAGCCAAAACCGTTTAATGCTTCAAAAGAGTTTTGGCTTGAAGATGAAACGGTCGACAATTCCTTATAGTCGGGCTTTATGCCCGGCGCATAGGCCGGTATGGCGCAACGTCCGGCGGAAAGGCCCTCTCCCTCGGCTGCTAAATCGGTGAGAAACGGGAGTCGCAGTTCGGGAAATAAGTCCGACAGCGCAAAAGGGGATACGCTCAGATGAAAGCGGTTTTGCGCCGCCCGATTGGCCGAGCACTGCCCCCGGGGATCCACAAACAACACCGGGACCGAGAGAGAACGCAAGAATCCATTGTCCTGTTTTTTTCCCATGCAACCTCCTACGGCTGAAAAGGATGATTGGCTCCAAAGCGCGGTTTCCCTCAGGTATCCGGGCGCTTGCGCTTACCTAGCATTGCCAATTCAGCCATCATCATACATGGATTTATTACCGAACGGCAGTGACTTCCCGCGCTGCGGCATCGAGTACACTGCGGATGATCCGATTGGAGAGCAAGAAACCGCGCGCCGTAAGGTGGTATCGGTCTCCGCTGTGCGCCGCAAGGCCAAGGGCCTCAAAGCGTTCGAGTTCTCTTTCCATCGGTGCGAAAGAAGCCTTGAACAGACGCGCGTACTCATTGCTGGAGATGCCGTCGTCTGTGCGCAAACGCAGCATGATGTATTCACCCGCGCGCTCTTTGGGTGGGATGCGCTCACAATCGGCCACAAGCTCGCCACCCTCGCCAATGCCGCGGATAAAGGCATCGATGTCCTTGATGTGAGACCAACGCATACCGCCGAAATCGGAGTGCGCGGCCACGCCGAGGCCCAAATAGGGCTCCAAATTCCAAGTCTTCATGTTGTGCCGGGAATGCCGGGAGGGTAGGGCAAAGTTTGAAATCTCATAGTGGCGGTACCCGGCCTCCGTTAAGATATCCACGGCGCTGAGGTATTGCTGAGCCTGTTCGTCGTCGGAGGGACACTCGGGCGCCTCTCGGAACAGCGGCGTATTCTCTTCAAGCTTGAGTCCATAGCAGGAGACATGATCGGGCCTCAGGCGCAGAATCTTTTGAAGATCGCCGGTAAACGCCTCCAGCGTTTGCCCGGGCAGACCGTACATGAGGTCGACGCTCAGGTTGTCAAAGCCCACGCTCCGCGCGGCATCAAAGATATCCAAGGCCTCCTGCGCGGTATGCCGCCGGCCCAGACGCTTGAGCATGTCGTCATCCAGAGACTGCACGCCGAGGGAAAGTCGATTGAAACCCGCGGCTTTGATTTTTTTGAGCGCCACCGGGGTCAATGTGCCCGGGTTGGCCTCAAGTGTTATTTCGGAATTTTTGGAGAGTTGAAAGTTCTTTTCCAAGGTGTTCAGCAGCAGCTTCAATCGTTTGGGGCCAAGCAGGGAAGGGGTACCGCCGCCAAAATAGACAGTGTCCACCAGTTGGTTTTTTGCGCAGGGCGCGGTTTCCCGGATGTGCTGCAAGAGGGCCTCCAGATAGGCGTCGATTTCGGATTCGCTTTGCCCGGGTAAGGAGTAAAAGTCACAGTAAGCGCATTTGGACAGGCAGAAGGGGATGTGCAGATAGAGACCGACAGTTTGCAGCATGGGAATACCCCTTCTTTCCGTGTTGGTACTTTAATTTCTATTGCCCCGCCCACGGCGTAGCAATAGAGACAAACGGCTCATTCGTCCATTTTGAGTACAGCCATGAACGCCTCTTGCGGGACCTGCACGGTGCCGAGGTTGCGCATCCGCTTTTTGCCCTCTTTTTGTTTCTCAAGCAGCTTTTTCTTACGCGTGATGTCGCCGCCGTAACACTTGGCCAAGACATCCTTGCGCATGGCCTTGACGGTTTCCCGGGCAATGATTTTGCCGCCGATGGCCACCTGGACGGGCACTTCAAAGAGCTGGCGCGGAATGTTTTCCTTGAGCTTCTCGGCGATACGCCGCGCGCGCGCGTAAGACTTTTCAGCGTGGACGATAAAGGACAGTGCGTCGACAATGTCCCCGCCGAGCAGCACGTCGAGTTTCACAAGCTCGCTTCTGCGGTATTCGGACATCTCATAGTCCAACGAAGCGTAGCCGCGTGTACGGGACTTGAGGGTGTCAAAAAAGTCGTAGATGATTTCACCGAGCGGCAGGTCATAGTGCATTTCCACGCGGTCGGTGTCGATGTATTTCATGTCTTTGAACACGCCGCGTCGCTCCTGACAGAGATCCATGACACCGCCGACGTATTCCGACGGGGTGATGACGCTGGCCTTGACGAAGGGCTCTTCGGGGTAGTCAAGCTCCGTCGGCGACGGGTAGTTCAGCGGGTTGTCGATCAAACGCGTCTCCCCGTCGGTGGTGTGTATTTTATAGATGACGCTCGGCGCTGTCGTGATGAGATCCAGATTGTACTCGCGCTCAAGCCGCTCCTGGATGACTTCCATGTGCAACAGACCCAGGAAGCCGCAGCGAAAACCGTAGCCAAGCGCGACAGAAGTCTCCGGTTCAAAGGTCAACGAGGCGTCGTTGAGACGCAGTTTTTCGAGCGCGTCGCGCAAGTCGGGGTACTTGTCGCCGTCGGTTGGGTAGATGCCTGAAAAAACCATCGGCTGTACTTTGCGATAGCCCGGCAGCGGTGTGGTTGCGGGGTTTTGCGCGCCGGTAACCGTATCTCCGACTTGGGTGTCTCGCACGGACTTCATCGAAGCCGAGAAATAGCCGACCTCACCGGCGGAGAGGCCCTCAGCGCAGGGCTCCATACCCAGCGGCTTGAGTACGCCGGTTTCCACGACGGTAAAGTTTGTGCCCGTAGCCATCATGCGGATGGGCATACCCGGCGCGATGCGCCCTTCCATAACGCGGATGAAGACGATGATGCCCTTATAGGAGTCGTACTGACTGTCAAAAATCAGTGCGCGCAATGGCGCGTCGGGGTCACCCTGGGGGGCAGGAATCCCGTGTGCGATTCTTTCGAGGACGTCCTCAACGCCCGTACCCATTTTGGCCGACACGAGCGGCGCGTCGGCGGCGGGCAGGCCCAAGATGTTCTCTACCTCATGAATTACACGCTCCGGGTCGGCCGAAGGCAGGTCGATTTTATTGATAACCGGAATGATCTCCAAGTTGTGCTCAAGCGCGAGGTAGGCGTTGGCGAGTGTTTGCGCTTCGATGCCTTGGGAGGCGTCCACGACCAAAAGCGCGCCCTCACAGGCGGCCAGACTGCGGGAGACTTCATAGTTGAAGTCCACATGGCCCGGAGTGTCGATGAGGTTGAAGACGTAAGTTTTGCCGTCATTGGCCTCGTAGTTCAAACGGACGGCGCGGGCCTTAATCGTAATGCCGCGCTCCTGTTCGAGCTCCATGTTGTCCAGCAATTGCTCCGACATTTCCCGCGCCGAAACGGCACGGGTTTTCTCCATGATGCGGTCGGCCAGCGTCGATTTTCCATGGTCAATGTGCGCGATGATACAGAAATTGCGTAACAGCCCTTGATCAGGCAAGAGGATCACCTCATGAAAACTGGATAAGGATGGAATCGTTCAATTTTATCTATTATATCACCGCAATTTCCAGGATGCAATCAAAACCATAGTTTATCCGTGTCGATTTCCTGCCATAGGCGGTATTCCATGGCAACGGAGATAAAGCGGGACTTTTTTTGATCGGCTTTTCAAGGAAAATTCAGGACAAGTTTGCAATCTGGTTTACATATTCAGAATAAAAAGGGAAGGATTGGTCAGAATTTATAAAACTGGGCGAGAAATTTTTCGTCACTTAACCATTTTTCTCTTGACGTCGGAATACAGATGGTGTATGATGACACGGGTTGTAACCGAAATGTAACCAATCTGTTTTCTCGCGTTACTGGTTGAGAAGAGTCGGAAGAGATGGTCGACAACAGCCGACGTGAAGCAACAACCTGGGTTTTGCCAGGTCTAGGATTACCCGTTTGGGAGGTATCTTCGTGACCGAAGGCGTCCTGCAACGTACAGGGAAACGCTATCCCCCTTCAGGGTCTTTTACACCGAACGCGCCCCAGAACCCTACCCATGTCGCCGTGATGGAACCCGGGGCAGCGGTTCATATTCCGCATTTGCCCGTCCGCTGGAAAAAGCGCGCCGTTGTTTTGATGCGCGCGCGATTTTTGGACACTTGCCGTGCTGTCGCACGGCCCTTTGTCGTGTCTTGGGCGTTTGTTGCAACCACCTGCCAGCCTGTGTCGCAAGCGCTTTGGCGCGCTGTGTACACTTTGGCCGTGCTGCTGAGTCTGCTTGCGCTCGGCACCAAACGCCTGGTCTTGGGCGTGGCCACCGGCTGCCGTGTTGCGGTTTCGGAGAGTCTGCATCATTTGCGCCGCCGTCTGCGTTTGCGGTTGCATACGATGTTGCTCTATGTCTGCGCGGGATTGTTCTTGATCAGTGCCTTTTATTATACGCTGGGGCTCGAAGTCATCCTCGACGGACAGTCCGTCGGGTTCGTGTCGAGCCAGAGTCAGTTTGAAGAGGCCGTAGAGCTGGTCTCCCAGCGTGCCGCCGATATTTTAAACCATCCGTACGTTCTGACACCGAAAGTGACGTATCGCTATTCGCTGGTAAACCGCCACGCGCTTTTCAATGAAGACGATGTGAAGACGCTGTTGTTTCGTCAGATTGATGAAATCGAAAACCTCTATGTGCTTTCCGTCGATGGGGAACCTGTCGGTATCAGCGACACGGCGGCACCCTTAGAAGCGCTGCTGGAGGAACTGCTTGCCCCCTACCAGTTGGACGATGAAAACAGCGTGACGCGCTTTGCGCGCGACGTACAGGTCTCACGCCAGTGGGCCGACGCGACCCTGTTGCGCGATATTCCGGCGATACGTGAAAAGCTCAGCGCCAATCTGCGCGACGACGTGCAAGTTACGGTGCAGCCCGGCGATGATTTGGTTCAGCTTGCGCAGGCGCGTGGCATGTCACCGGAGGACATTTTGGCGCTGAATCCCGGACTCGAAACCACAGGGCTTGTCCCCGGGGAGACCCTGCTTTTGCGACGCGCGGTGCCGGTGCTCCCGGTTGAGACCCTACAGGAAGAGGTTGTGCCGGTTGAGATTCCTTTTGCTACGCTCTATGAGGACGACCCCGATAGTTACGAGGGAACGGAGATCGTCCGTGTCGGCGGTATGCCGGGTGACGCGCTGTCTACAAGAGAGATCCGCTTTGTAAACGGGCAAGAGATGGGCCGTGAGGAGGTCGCGCTGACCGTACTAACCGAGCCGACCACCGAAGTGGTCGCGCGCGGCACAAAGGTAAGACCGCCGAAATCCCCCACGGGATCCTATATGCGCCCATATTATGGGGTGCTCACCTCGAACTTCGGTTACCGCAAATTTGGCGGCGGGGAGAACCACAAAGGCATTGACCTCGCAGGGCCGACCGGCTCACCGATTGTGGCCTCCGACGGCGGCACCGTCACCTTCGCCGGGACGAAGAGCGGCTACGGGCTCACGGTCATGATCAGCCACGGCGGCGGTGTGGAAACGCTTTACGGTCATTGCAGCAAGTTGCTTGTGAAGGTTGGGCAGGCGGTGGCCAAGGGCGAGCAGATCGCCAAAGTCGGTTCGACCGGACGCTCCACCGGGCCCCACCTTCATTTTGAGGTGCGCGTGGGTGGCAAGGCAGTTTCACCTTGGAAGTATATTGATTGAGTTCCTCTAAAAACTGAGGTTTTTAGAGGAGAGGGAATAATGATGTTGTTGCGGCGGAGTGAATCCGCCTTCACAACAATTGAATTGCGAGGCTTTTTGAAATCTCGATATTCCCCCGCCTTCGGCGGGGGAATATCTTTGCAATCAACAAAGCAATCAACAAAAAGGGTGAAGACGCTATGAGTATCGACAGAGACCCCATTTTGGGCAGTGAATCCTGCTACCATCTCAAAGTGGGCCCGGGTGATGTGGGGCCCTATGTCATTCTGCCGGGCGACCCCGGACGGGTGCCGCGCATTGCAGCCTACTTGGACGACGCGAGCTTAACCGCGCAAAACCGGGAATACTGCACCTACACCGGACGTCTGGACGGTCAAACGGTCAGCGTCACGTCCACGGGCATCGGCGGGCCCTCGGCGGCCATTGCCTTAGAGGAGCTTGTCGCCTGCGGGGCACACACGTTCATTCGTGTTGGCACTTGCGGCGGCATGGATCTGCCTGTTTGGGGCGGCGACTTGATTTTGCCGACGGCCGCCGTGCGCGGCGACGGCACCAGCCGCGAGTACCTGCCCGCCGACTATCCGGCGGTGGCGCATCCTGCTGTGTTGCGCGCGCTGCGAAACAGCGCCGAGGCGCTCTGTGAGGAAACCGACGGGCGGCGCTTTCATGAGGGTGTTGTGCAAAGCAAAGATTCATTCTATGGCGAAACCAATCCGGAGACCATGCCGATTGCCGCGGCACTCCTGCAACGTTGGGCCGCGTATCTGGCTTGTGGCTGTTTGGCCTCAGAAATGGAGTGCGCGACGTTGTTTTCTGTGGGGCTGTGCCGCAAAGTGCGCGTCGGCGCGGTGCTCACAGCGATTTGGAATGTGGAGCGCGCCCATGCGGGACTGGAAAGTCCAGTGTGTACGGACAACGATCGAGCCATTCGATGCGCCATAGAAGCCCTTCGTCGGCTCATTCGAGAAGACAGAGAGAAAGCATAGCATTCATAAAACACGCCGGACAACGCCATACTAAGGATGAATAGGCGATTTTTGCAACGTCGCCATACATCCCTCCCGTCGAAAGACCGGGGGAAACGTTTAGAGGAGGCGTATCCTTATGCGTGTGTCCGCCCTGATGAATCCCAACGTCGTAAGCGTTACACCGGATGAATCCGCGCTGCTCGCGGCCCGTTTGCTCCAGCGTCACAACATTGGCTCTATCCCTGTGTGTACGCTGGAAGGGCGCTTGGCCGGCATCATCACCGACCGGGACATCGTCCTGCGCTGTGTCGCGGCGGAGTGCGACCCGGAACAGACGAAAGTCCGAGAGATTATGAGCCGCAACGTCATCACGGCTACGCCCGACGACGACGTGCGCGAGGCCGCGCGGCTGATGGCGCATGAGCAGGTGCGTCGTTTGCCTGTTGTGAACGAAGGCCGTGTCGTGGGTATGGTGTCACTCGGCGACATGGCCAAGACCAACGCCTTTGACATGGAGGCGTCCAAGGCGCTGTCCGAGATTTCGAGCAATGTGAAGAGACTGTGAGTCTTCGTCCAAAGCGGGTTTTGGGCGAGTGGAAACGAGGATGTCGGCCTGTGGGCCGGCGTCCTCGCTTTTTTAGGATAATTCAGAGGTTATGAAAATATCAGGGGCTGTATCACAACGCAAAAAGTGATACAGCCCCTTCCCCATGCCTGAAAA
>CAYWWF010000027.1:0-13053 GCA_964461745.1 uncultured Oscillospiraceae bacterium
TCCGATTTGCGAAACATGACCGACGTGGGTACCGCCGCAGAGTTCACGGGAGACATCGCCCATCGAGACAACGCGCACTGTCTCACCGTACTTTTCGCCAAACAGCGCCATGGCTCCGGCTTTTCTCGCCTCGTCGATGGGCATCTCGCGCACGTCCACCTGGTAATCCGAGAGCACCATATGGTTGACACGCCGGGCGATGGCCGCCAGCTCTACCGGCGTCACCGCCGTTTCATGCGAAAAGTCAAAGCGCAGACGGTCGGGCTCCACAAGGGATCCGGCCTGCTCGACATGGTCGCCGAGCGTTTCCCGCAGCGCCGCGTGTAAGAGGTGTGTGGCCGAGTGGGCGCGCATGATCGCGCGCCGACGGGCGGCGTCGACCTGTGCGCTCACCGTGTCGCCGACGGAAAGCGCCCCGGCGACTACCTGCCCGATGTGAATGAATTTGCCGTCTTTGCTCTTCTGCACGCTGTTGATGTCCACGCGCGCGCCGTCAGAAAGCAGCACGCCATGGTCGGCGGTCTGCCCGCCACTCTCGGCGTAAAACGGCGTTTTGTCGAGAATCACACTGACACTTTGGCCCTCCTGCGCTTGTTGGGACAGCGCCCCGTCGGCCACAACCGCAAGCACAGCGGCTGAGCTTTCCAGTGTCTCGTAACCCAAGAATTCCGTGCGGATCGAGGCGTCCAGGCCGAAGTCCAATCCGGCCCAACCCACATCGCCGAGCGCCGAGCGCGCGGCGCGCGCACGCTCCCGTTGGGCTTTCATACAGGCTTCGTAGCCTGGTAAATCCAATTTGAGTCCGTTTTCCTCCACAATCTCGGCAATGAGATCGACAGGGAACCCGAAGGTGTCATAGAGTCGAAACGCGTCCTCACCGGACAGCGTGTCCGAGCCCGCGGCACGGGTTTTGTCCATCGTCTCGGAAAGCAAGCTCAGGCCCGCATCAATGGTCTTATCAAATTTTTCTTCCTCCAGCGCAATCACGCGGCAAATGCGCTCGGCCTTTTCCGTGAGCTGCGGATAGGCCTCCCGGTTCTCCTCAATAACTGTGCGGCAGACATCACTGAGAAACGGCCTCTTGATGCCGAGCATCTTGCCATGGCGCGCGGCGCGGCGCAGAAGACGACGCAGCACATAGCCCCGCCCCTCATTGGACGGCAACACACCGTCGCCGATGAGCATGGTTGTGGAGCGGATGTGGTCGGTGATCACGCGCAGAGACACGTCCGTTTTCGCGTCCTTTTGGTACGCAACACCCGCGATGGACGCCACATGCTCCAGAATGCGCCGAATCGTGTCGACCTCAAAGAGATTGTCCACGCCCTGCAAAACGCAGGCTAGGCGCTCAAGGCCCATACCGGTATCGATGTTCTTTTGCGCAAGCGGCGTGTAGTGCCCCGCGCCGTCGTTGTCGAATTGGGTAAACACAAGATTCCAAAACTCAACATAGCGGTCACAGTCACAGCCGACGGCGCAATCGGGGCTGCCACAGCCGTGGCTCTCGCCACGGTCGAAGTAGATTTCCGAACACGGGCCGCAGGGGCCAGCACCAATCTCCCAGAAGTTGTCGGCCTTGCCGAGGCGCACCATATGGCTCTCCTGCACACCGATTTCTTTGACCCAGATGTCATAGGCCTCGTCGTCGTCGAGATAGACCGAGCAATAGAGCCTGTTCACCGGAATCTCGCAGACCTTCGTGCAGAACTCCCAGGCCCATTGGATGGCTTCGCGCTTAAAGTAGTCGCCGAAGGAGAAGTTGCCAAGCATCTCAAAAAATGTGCCGTGCCGAGACGTCTTGCCCACGCGTTCAATGTCCGGCGTACGAATGCACTTTTGACAGGTCGTGGCCCTCGGAGACGGAGGCCTAACCTCGCCCGAAAAATACGGTTTCAGCGGCGCCATGCCGGAGTTGATGAGCAGCAAGGACGCGTCACCCTCTGGGATCAGCGAAAAACTCGGCATACGGTAGTGTTCACGCGCGGCGAAAAACGACAGATAAGTTTCACGAATTTCGTTGAGTCCCAAATGTTTCATAGCGTCCTCCCATTGTAGGCGTACCCGACGAATTCCTCGGGTACGCTTTCTATCTTTTTGTGCGGTGTTGCCCGTGATCTATGGGGCTCGCTTTACCCCGCCGCCGCGGCGGCGCGGGCCGCCGCTACAACACGATCATGCTCTTGCTTGGTCTTCGAGAATTGATGCACACCGTCCTTGTTGATCGCGTAGTAGTAATAGCTCGTGCTCTCGGGATACAGCGCCGCGGCCAGTGACGTGCGCCCAGGGCTTGCAATCGGGCCGGGCGGCAGGCCGTCATACAAATAGGTGTTGTAGGGACTGTCGATTTGCAAGTCCGCTTCCGTCAGCCGCTCCTTGTGCTCAGGCAGAGCGTAAATCACCGTCGCGTCGATTTGCAGACGCGGGAATTTGTCGCTCTTCAGTCGGTTGTGGATGACCGAGGCAATATACGGCGCTTCGTCGGCATTTGCGGCCTCCTTCTCAATCAAGGAGGCAATCGTCACGACTTCGTGCATGCTGAAGCCGAGTTCCGCCGCGCGTTCTTCCATATCGGGTGTAATCTTCGAGGTAAACTGCGAAAGCATTTTACCGATTACATTGGCGGCCTTGTCCCCAACGTAGAATTCATAGGTGTCCGGGAACAGATAACCCTCCAAGCGGTTGTCTGTCTTGGGTAAGTCTTTGACAAACGGGTTTGCAAAGTCGTAGTTTTTGATGACGTCTTTCAGATCCTCCATCGTACAGACCTTGTTTTCCACAAGTCGGTTCACAATCTGCTGGAGTGTAAAGCCTTCGGGGATCACGACCGAAACCGTCTCCCGACGACCGGCCGATGGGCGCAGGGCGTTGACAATGGCCATATAGTCGTAATTGGTGTTGATTTCATAGGTACCGGGCTTGATCTTTTCTTGGGCATGAGACACGCTGCCGTAAAAATTGAAGAGCCACTTATAGTTGATGACGCCAATATCCTTGAGCTTATCGGCGACACTTGCCACCGTGTCGGTCTCCTCCACAGTGATTTCCACCGTCTTATCCGGCTTGTTGAGCGCCAAAACCTCATTGGCGGCAATCCACAATAAGCCCGCCAGCAACGCAGATACGCCTACAACGAACATAAAGTAGATAAGCCCTGTTAGACAACCCGTGTACGGTCGGCGACCGCGCCCGGCCGGGGGGCGACCGTTTGACCCACCCCGGTTTGCGTTACCGCCCTGCCCAGACTGTGGAGGTCGGTTTTGCGAAGCGCCCGAGCGCGCCGGAGGGCGACCCGCTTGCCCTGAACGCGATGACTGGGGCGGTCTCCCCGAATTTGTATAGGAACGCGGCGGTCCGGCGGGACCACGAGGCCGGGCCTGTCCGTTCTGATTTGCTTCCTTCATACGCATATCTTCTCCTTAGGGGTGGCGTGTCGCCGGTTTGAAAAATTCGAGGGAAACGGCGGCATTGTCACACTTGAAAACCATTTGACATAGTATGAACCAGAAAGAATGAGTGAGGTGAACACCGTGTGCTTTAAAGAGATGTTTGGCGAAGGCGACACTCTGCTTTGGATCATCCTGATCATCGTGATCCTGTGCTGCTGCTGCAACGGCTAATCGCTGCAAACAAATCCACTGGCAACGCTCCGATGGCAACTGCTGAAGAAACCAGTCGGAAAGCGGGGGTGTCCCCCGCTTTCCCGCCTATTTGCGTTCGGACAGGCTTTCACGGCAGACACACATTCACGGTTTCCTGTTCGGTGAGAATTGCGTCCACCGACCTGTCGTGCGCTTCGACGGGCACCTCAAACAGCAGATGGTTTGTCCGGCACAGCGCCACGGTGCGACCCTGATATCCTGCCAAATATCGATCGTAAAACCCACCGCCGCGCCCAAGGCGGTGGCCTTTTCGGTCAAAGGCCAATCCGGGCACAACAATGAGATCTATCGCATCACGCGAGAGTACAGGCGCGTCCTCCGGCGGATCCAGTGTGAACCGCCCGGGCCGCAATTGACTTACGTCGCCGATCCGCCGGGCTTCCATGGTGCCCCCCTGGCAGAGCGGGACGGCCACGACTTTGCCACGGCGCAACGCGTCTTCCAATATCGGAAGCGTATCAATCTCAAAACCAAAACTAACATAAAGAAATATGGACTCTGCTGCTTGGTACGGCGCAAAGTGTAACAATCGATTCTGTATGAGCGCGTCACTTTGCCGTTTTTCCTCGTCCGAAAAACGAAGGTTTTTGATTGCGGCCCGGCACCGCGCTTTTGGGGTAAGAATCTCTTCCACAATCGTTGCCTCAGGTCAACGCGTGTACCGGCGGGTCGAATACGATGGCGCGGCGCACAGCCTCGGCGGCGGGGAAACCCCGCAGAACTTCCGCAAGTTTCAGCGCAAAGTCCATCGCGTGACCGGCACCGCTGGCCGTAATGAAGCGCCCGTCACGAACCACGTGGGCGTCCGGTTGGATTCTAGCGCCGTGCCGCACAAGATCCGCCTCGGTGCCCGGATAACCGATGGCGCGCCGACCGCGCAAAAGGCCCTCTTCGGCTAAGATCACCGGGGCGGCGCAAATTGCGGCCAGCCAAAGGCCCCGGGTATCGGCATCGTGCAGCAATGCCCTGACTTCGGGGTTGCGCAGATTCAGCACACCGGGCACACCGCCCGGCAAGACGACCATCTCAACCTCGCTCAGATTTACATCCTCCAAGGGCATATCGGCAAGCACCGTCATCCCGCGCGCCGACGTGACGGACAGGCCCCTGACCCCCACCGTCCGGAGTGTCAGTCCGGCGCGGCGCAATATGTCCAAAACGGCCACGGCTTCCATGTCTTCAAAGCCGTCCGCCAACAACAGCAGAACCATCCGGGACCTCCTTTTGGGAAGACGATACGAAACCCCATCGTTTGGGTGTTTTTAGTATCAATCGTGCATCAAATTCATGTACGGTGCATCGGCGTCAAACAAGAGCTGGGCCAGAGTAAACGGCGTAAGTACGGGGGCCTCGGGATCGACAACGCCCTTTTCCACTGTCCCAGCTACGCCACGTTTCCAGGCCTTCAGAAGCGGTGTCGGCAGCTTATGCGTTCCGTTGTTCCAAGGCGCCATTTCGTCCTGAATCAAAACGACGTTCTCGGAGGGCAAGACGTCTCCATGCGTATTGTATGAGTCAGAAGCCCCGTCCAGAACAGCGCTCGGGTACAACGCCAAAACACGCCGCGCGTTCACCACACGCAGACAACCGAAGGGCCGCACAGGCCCCTTAGCGGTGGCGCAGACCCCAAAGCTCTCGAGGAGACCCCCTCCCAAACCGGTATAGACGGCAAAACCCCATTGTCCGTTCCGCCGGACAAGCAAAATTTCCCCGCCTGCCATCGCACACTCCGTCAAAACCGACAGCCAGTGGTTTTCTGTCCGGTGGATGTGCGTCCGGCCCGCCATTGCTTCCTCATAGACGCCTTGCAGCAACGGAATATGTTCCGGCCCGGCATGAAGCGATAGATCAGCATCAGCTTGTAAAGTGTTATTGCTTCCCATGTGATTCGGGTCTTCCGAAAAAGCAAAACGCGGCAAGGTGAAAACAGGCGCGAAACCCATCGGCGCGTAGAAGTCAAACAACCAAGGCTCCTGAGGAATCAGGACGGTGAAGAAAACACCGCGCAAATGCATCTCAAACAGCGCTTGCTCGAGCAGCACCCGCGCCAAACCGCGGCGGCGGAAATCGGGATGTGTCCCCACACCGTAGAGATAGGAAACCGGTACATCCTGTCCCAACCAGTGCAGGGTGCGCGGGAACATGTGCAGCATCGCCGCGGGCGTCCCGTCCACCGTCAGCATGAGCGCTTGATCGGGCCGATAAAGCGTATCAAAGAAGTAGGCGGTAAAGCGCTCGTCTTGCGGAAAGCAAAGCCGCCAGAGTGAGACAAGTGCCGCCTTGTCATCGGGGTCGGCGTAGCGGATGTCAATCTTCATGTGTGTTTTCAAGCGGCAGTCCGGCGTTTTCGCCCGGCGCGCGCACGGTAGCCATATATTTCATACAAACCTCCACCGGATTGTAGGAGAGTTTCGAGCGGCGCAGACCCTCGAGACCCATATCCTCCTCACGGTTTACGAAGCTAAAACCACAGCCGTAGGTACGCACCATCTCGCGCGCGATCATCGGATAGGATCCCTGCACGTCGTAGTCGGCCTTTTCCACCAAAATATCTAACGTCTCCGGGCCGCTCGGCGCGGCGAGGGAAAACGCCGTGACCGGACCGTCCAAACGCAGCATGAGTCCAAATACGCCTACTCTCTCGAGGTTGTAAAGCAACATCGCGATGCTTGTAGCCTCTTCCTGCAAAGACTGGCTTTGATCACAGCCGTTTTTGCGACACCATTTGTCCTGGAAGTCCCAGATGTCATTTAAATTGTTCTCGGTAATCGGCTCAAACGCATAGCGGCCCGCGTAGGTGTTTTCAAAGCGAGTGATGAAATTCCGCTTGCCGTGGTATTTCTTCCCGCGCAGCTCCGCAAGGTCTTCCACCGTGTAGATATAATCCGCCTCGTTGCGCCGGGGCTCGAACGCGTAGCGTCCTGGGCAAGCCGCCTCCACTTTCCGCACCATGGTCTCTGTAAGTCCGCGCATCCGAAAGGGCGCGCCGCGCGTTTTCGCATCGTCCTCGAGCAAGCTGAGGGCTTGCGACAAATCACCCTGTCCGAGCGGGAACAGATACACCGTATTTTCTCTTTGTCCGGCGCGGACAAAGAGAAAATCCCCGTGCTGGCACAGACAGGTTTTGAATTTATGAGCCCAAGCGTAGAGTGTCGCAAAGCAGTTTTCGGTGCCTCGCTCGCCATAGCGCCGGGCAAAGGAAACGAAAAGGTCTTTGTGTCGCCAATCGATGGATTCAAAAGAGAGCATACAATCCTCCCGGGTGTTTTCGACAAGGGAATAAGGTCTTTACCCTTACGCCCCGACCTGCGACCGCCTGCGGGCGCGCTTTTCGCGCCGCGCTTCTCGTCCGACGGCCAGACGAAACGAGATCAGTTTTCCAATGCGAAAAAAGCGGCTCGGATATCGTACGAGACGGTAGAGCCATTCGAGATTCAGTCGAATGAAAAGCTTCGGAGCCCGTTTGACCGTGCCGGACCAGACGTCAAGGCTGCCCCCAAGTCCGACATGCAGACGCGCACCCGTATCCCGGCCATGCGCCTGCATCCAGAGCTCCTGCCGGGGGGCGCCCAAGCAGACAAACACCACATCACAGGAAGTGTTCCGGATCTCCCGCAACACCTCGTCCGTATCGCTGAAGTAACCGTCACGCACACCGACGATCTGCAGTCCCGGGATCTCCCTTCGGAGGTTGTCCGCCGCAGCCTGCGCCACACCGGGCTTTGCACCCAAAAGAAAGAGTCGTTTTTGCCGCTTAGCCATTTCCCCCATCAGCGCACGCGCAAAATCTATGCCGGGCACACGCCCTTTGAGTGGGCGACCCAATTTTGACGCGGCCTGTACCACACCGATGCCGTCGGGCAGGATCAGCGCGGCCCCGGTCACGGCGGATGCCGCGGCGGCGTTGTGGCGGCAGAGATGAACAATCTCGGGGTTCGGCGTCACGACATAAGACGGCGTGTCGCCCGCAAGCAGTGTGACGGCGATGTCCACCGCCTCATTGAGCGTAACATTGTCAAAGGGAACCGACATGACATCGACGCGCACCAATCTTCCCCCTGTATCATTTATACCCATAAAACCCAACTCTTATCGCCCAATCCGTTTTTGTACGTCGACGCAAATGTGGACAGGCAATATTGCACGGTTCTGTGCAGGAGTAATATCTATAGTAATATACCACAGCGACCCCCCTTTGGCAATGGGGCGAAACCTTGCAGCCTTTGTCGAAACAGGTTAGGCAACACCACGGGATTGGCAGTGTTGCTTAAGCCTAGCCCACTTCCGTTCTGCCTTTGCGAATCCGAGAGAGAAAAACAAGCAGCATACCGAAAAGACACGCGCCGGTCAGCGTAAGCAACGACACGGAAAAGATCCGCTGTGACAGCACCTGGATCAGCAAGGACACCGGCCCGGCCGACACCGGTAAAACACTGCCCATCATCGAGAGCATGACCCAAAGTAGCGAGAGGATGGCCAGCCCGGCCGCAAAAAAGCCGAGCGCTTTTTCTCTCGGCAAACGCAAGACAAAGAAAACAACGATCAAGAGTGCGCAAACAATCCAAAGAGCGATCAGCCATACCGACACTTGCGCCAAAGACCCACGCTGCTCCGCCAGCATGTCCTCCAACTGCTCGTCACTGATCATCACACGCAAATAGCCCGGTGATAAGCCCCAGGTGCTCACGACGCCCCGGCGCGTGAGTTCCTCAAACAGCGCGCGGGAAAACGGCTCGGTGACAAGTGTGGGCGTTGTTCCGGTGTCGCGGCGAAGACTCTCCAGAATTTGCGGCAAATTGTCACGGACAAGATCGAGCACCATGTCTTTGGATACGGCGTTGACAACCGCGAGTTTGAGCGTATAATCGCTTGCGTTCAGAAGTGTTGGTTCGTCCAAAAACCAAGTGTCCAAATTGGGGAGCACCAAATTCTCTTTAATCTCGGAAAAGGCCTGCTCGGAAAGCCCTTCCAACGCCTGGATGTACGTCTTTTCCTGTGTGGCGGCGGAAAACACAACCTGCACAGGCAGCGCCAAAAACAGGAAGGCAAGTGCCAAAACACCGCAAAGCCGGGCCAACAGGTTGCGGGTCTTTGAGGGTGGAATCGATTGTTCCGTGTGTTCCACAGGGGTGAACCGACTTGGCGCCGGTAGCTCATCCTGTATCGTGAAAAAACCGTCTTCCGCATCTTCCGGTGCCGCATTGGCTCTGAATACCGGCGGGGACGAAAGATCCGCTTCCCAACGGAAATCATCGCCCGTTGCGTCTTGTCCATCTGGCAACGCGCCGGGCCGATCATTCTGGAATTCTGGCGGGTCGAAACGGGAAGAAGACATGCCATCACCGCCTTTGAAAGATATATAGATTCCCAATGGACACTCTCCACGCGTTTCTTCGCCTCTATGCTAAACCATTTTCAAGAAAAAGTCCATGGCTTTTCGCATATCTGGTGACTGACCCTTGCGTGGCCCACACTCCTATGGTATACTGGCTCTGCTGAAAAAGGTGTTGCGCTACCAAGCTTGTCGCGACGCCGGAATGCCTGTTTTGACGCAGGCTTTCCCCGTTCGGCAGATTTTGATACCGATTTAGGCGGTGAAACGGATGGTTGAAACACTGGCCCAGCTGCGTCAAAAAGCAAAAGAAGCCATTGCCGCGGCAGCGGTGCCCGACGCTCTGGAGGCCCTTCGCGTACATTTTTTGGGCAAAAAAGGTGAACTCACCGACCTGCTCAAACAAGTCAGCGCCCTGTCCAAAGAGGAGCGCCCGGCGATGGGGCAAGCCCTGAACGCTTTGCGCGGAGAACTGGAGAGTCTGATGTCCGAGCGTCGGAAAGCCTTGGAGAGCGAGACGATGACCCGAAAGCTTTCCGAAGAAACGCTTGATGTCACCTGGCCAGGTGCATCCACGCCCGTCGGACATGCGCACCCGATGGCCTCGGTGCTGCGCGAGGTCGAAGAGATTTTCATCGGCATGGGTTTTTCCATCGCCGAAGGCCCCGAGCTCGAGACCACCTGGCATTGTTTCACTGCCCTCAACACCGATGAAAACCACCCTGCGCGTGATCGACAAGACACCTTTTATGTCTCCGACGACGTCATTTTGCGTACGCAGACCTCGTCGGTGCAAATTCGATATATGCTTGAGAACAAACCTCCGATCCGCATTGTCTCGCCCGGACGTGTGTTCCGCAAAGACGAAGTCGACGCGACTCACTCCCCGATGTTCCATCAAATCGAGGGTCTTGTCGTCGACCGGGGCATTACGATGGCCCACCTCAAGGGTACACTCGAAATGCTCATGAAGGCGCTCTACGGTGAACAGACTCGTACTCGTTTCCGCCCCCACCACTTCCCGTATACGGAGCCTTCCGCCGAGGTGGACATCTCCTGTTATGTTTGTGGCGGTGAGGGCTGCCGAGTCTGTAAACAAGAGGGTTGGATTGAGCTGCTCGGCTGCGGCATGGTGCACCCGAAGGTGCTCTCGCTCTGCGGCATTGACCCCGAAGTCTATTCGGGCTTTGCGTTCGGCATCGGTCTCGAGCGCATCACCTTGGGCCGCTATAACATTGACGACATGCGGCTTTTATTTGAAAACGACCTGCGCTTTTTGTCGCAGTTTTAAGAAGGTGTCACTTTGAAATTGTCACTGCGTTTTCTCTCCGACTACCTGAAACTTTCGGTGTCTCCCGAAGAGCTGGCTCATAGACTTACCCTCACCGGCTCGAAGGTGGAAACCGTCGAAGATTTGTCCGGGGGCATCCACAACGTCGTCGTGGGACGCATCCTTACGGTCTCCCCCCACCCGAACGCCGACCGTCTAAGTATCTGTCAAGTCGATGTGGGCCGGGAGCTTCAGATTGTCACGGGTGCCAAAAACGTAAAGCCCGGAGACCTCGTCCCTGTCGCGCTCGACGGGGCGCGTCTGCCCGGCGATAAGGTGATCAACACCGGCGATCTGCGCGGCGTCACCTCCGAGGGAATGCTCTGCTCGCTCAAAGAGCTGAATCTCACATTGAATGACTTCCCCTACGCCGAGGAAAACGGCATTTTCATTCTGCAAGAGGACTGCACCCCGGGTCAGGACATCTGTAAAGCCGTTGGCCTTGACGATTGGGCTCTGGACTTTGAGATTACGAACAACCGACCGGACTGCCTGAGTGTCTTAGGTCTCGCGCGCGAGTGCGCCGCCACACTTGGGGAGAGCTTTGCCCCGCCCACTCCCGCTTGCCGTGCCGAAGGCCCATCGATGGAGCACGAACTTACGGTGCGCATCGAAAACCCTGAACTCTGCCCGCGTTACTCAGCGCGGCTCGTGCGCGACGTCAAAATTGAACCCTCGCCGCGCTGGCTGCGCGAACGTCTGCGTGCCTCGGGTCTGCGGCCCATCAACAACATCGTTGACATTACAAACTACGTCATGCTGGAATACGGCCAGCCCATGCACGCGTTTGACTACGCCTGCCTTACGGACAACACCATCGTTGTGCGAACGGCCCGCCCCGGGGAAACCCTGGACACACTCGACGGCAACGCGCGCACCCTCACACCCGAGATGCTCGTGATTGCCGACGCCGTGCGCCCCGTGGGCGTTGCGGGCGTGATGGGCGGTCTCAACAGTGAAATCACGGAAAACACCCGCACCATCGTCTTTGAGTCGGCCAACTTCAATGGCCCCTCGATCCGCAAAACCGCGTTGAACCTCGGATTCCGCACCGATTCTTCTTCCCGCTTTGAAAAGGGCCTGGACATCACCTCCACGATGCCGGCGCTCGAGCGTGCCTGCCAGCTTGTGGAATTGCTCGGTGCCGGTGTCGTCGCCGAAGGCTACATGGATGTCCACAGTGACCTACCGGCGCCGCGTGTGCTTCCGCTGGAACCGGAGAAAATCAATGCCTTACTCGGTACCGGGATTGCAAAGGAAGCCATGGTGGGGTATCTGATCTCGCTTGGCTTTGTTGTCGATGGTGATTCTGTCACCATCCCATCCTGGCGCGCTGACATCGAGGGCATGGCCGACCTCGCCGAAGAAGTGGCTCGGCTGTATGGCTACGACCGTCTGCCGTCCGCCATTCCGCCCTGTGCCGTGCGCGGGGCCTATACGCCCAAACAGCAGTCGGAGCGTAAGCTCACCGGGCTCTGCCGCGCGCTTGGCTTCTCCGAAATCCTCACCTATTCGTTCATGAGCGCATCTTCCATGGAGCTGTTAGGTCTACCTGAGGACTCACCACTGCGTGAGACCGTCGCCATTGAGAATCCCTTGGGAGAAGATAGTCGTTTGATGCGCACAACCGCTCTGCCCGCAATGCTTGAAACCCTCGCGCGCAATCAAAGAAATGGAAACAAAGAGGGTCGTTTCTTCGAGTTGGCGCAGATATATCGCCGCGCAAGCTCCGACACGCAAACCCCAACGTCCGCGCCGCCTTCCAACGCCACTGCCACCACTCCGCCGAACATCACGCTGCCCGACGAGCGCCCGATGCTCATGTTGGCCGCTTACGGCGAGGATGACTTTTACGCGTTCAAGGGCTATGTTGAGCGCATTCTGCAAGACTTCCGTGTCTCAGCGCGCTTTACCGCCCGTTGTGATCACCCGGTCTTCCACCCCGGACGCTGCGCGGATATCATTTCAACATCTGAAGACGGTACGGCAGCGCCGCTGGGCGTGATCGGCGAGTTGCACCCGGCTGTCGCGGATCGCTTTGACTTAACAGGGCGTGTCTTGCTCTGTGAGCTCGACGCGCGCGCGCTTTGGGCGGCGTCCGCACCCGAAGCCAAATTTGTACCACTGCCCCGCTTCCCGGCCATGCGCCGAGATTTGGCGCTGGTTTGCCGCAAAGATTTGCCTGTGGATGATTTGCTGGCGGCGCTCACCCGCGGCGCGGGCCAACTGCTTGTGCAGATTGCGCCTTTTGACCAGTTTACCGGGAAAGCTCTGCCACCGGACTGCAAAAGTGTGGCCATCGGACTTACTTTCCGTGCGCCCGACCGCACACTCACGGACGCCGAGGCCGATGAAGCCATTCAAGGTGCCCTGCACGCGGCGGAGGCGGAATGCGACGCGCGTTTGCGAGCATAATATGCCTGCAATCAATCGTAGCAAAGTAATAAATATCACGCATACCAGCAATACTGTGCCCGAGCGTTGTGGATAACCGAAACCAACATAGGTGGGATTGAACATGTTCGACGAAACACAAAAATTTTCTCTTGCAGGCTTGCAACAGCAGGAGATGAAATCCATTCTTCGGGAAGTTTACGACGCTTTGGTTGAAAAAGGTTACAACCCGATCAACCAAATCGTGGGTTATTTGCTCAGCGAAGACCCCACCTACATCACAAACCACAAAGCCGCGCGCAGTCTGATCCGCAAAATCGACCGGGATGAGCTGTTGC
>CAYWWF010000028.1:0-12906 GCA_964461745.1 uncultured Oscillospiraceae bacterium
TTTTCAGGCATGGGGAAGGGGCTGTATCACTTTTTGCGTTGTGATACAGCCCCTTGAAAAATAGAGATTCCAGTTGAGTTAGCAGAGCAATAGAGGAGGCGACAGCGCGCATACGGTGACCCCTCGATATCCAGCATTATACAAGACAGGGCGGCGCGTCAGCGCCGCCCTGTCTTTACTTGGCAATTTGTAATTACTGCACCATTTTTGCCACTTCGTCGGCAAAGTTGTCTTCGCGTTTCTCTAAACCCTCGCCCTTTTCATAGCGGGCAAAGCGGGTGACGGTGATCGAGCCGCCGAGCTCACGCGCAACCTGCGCGACATACGCGCCAACGCTGAGCTTGCCATCTTTGACGTAAGGCTGCTCAAGCAAGCAGACTTCCGCAAAATACTTCTGAATGCGGCCCGCGACCATCTTTTCAGCCACGTTCTGGGGCTTACCGTCGTTGATTGCCTGCGCCATGAAGACTTCTTTCTCCTGCGCAATGGACTTTTCATCGACAGATTCCTTGTTTAAGAACAACGGACGCATCGCCGCCGTCTGCATGGCCACATCGCGGCCAAGCTCGACGACTTCGGGACGGCCCGCAATGTCCGCAGAGACTTCCATGTTCACAAGAACGCCAATTTTGCCGCCCATGTGCACATAGGCCGCGTTCACCGGAGAAGCAAAGACTTCAAAACGACGCACCTTGAGGTTTTCGCCAATGGTGAGTACCTTTTCACGCAGCGCGTCGGCCACGGTGTCGGAACTGCCGTCCATCGTGCAGGCCAACAGCGCGTCAACATCCGCCGGGTTCTGCTTAGCTGCCGTTACAGCCACAGCCTGCAAGAACGCCTGGAAGGCGTCGCTCTTGGCCGCAAAGTCTGTTTCAGAATTGATTTCCACGATTGCACCCACGCCGGAGGCATCAACATATGCACAGACAGCGCCTTCCGCGGCAACGCGGGAGGCCTTTTTGGCCGCGGCGGCCAAACCTTTTTCACGCAACAGGGCTACGGCCCGTTCCATATCTCCATCGGCCTCGGTCAGAGCCTTTTTGCATTCCATCATACCCGCGCCCGTCGTCTCACGCAGCGCGGCTACGTCTTTTGCCGTAAAAGCCATAGAATTGTATCTCCTTCCCTTTTCAGGTGTTTTGAGATGTTGCCCCGCCGAGGGGCGGGGGAACATGGAATTGAACTTTTCTGTTTCCCCGCCGAGGGCGGGGAAATCGGTTATTTTACTCTGTTTCGCCGCCGAGGGCGGGGGAATAGGTGATTCTGCTTTGCCTCCCCGCTGAGGAGCGGGGAAACCGGTGATTTTCTTTGTTTCCCCGCTCAGGCGGGGAAATCGGTGATATTACTTTCGTCTTCCCAGCAAGGGGTGGGACGCGCCATGCTTACTCTGCGGCGGGCTGGGCGGCTTCCGCGCCTTCACCGTCCGCCGTGTTCTGCTCACCCTGGCGGCCTTCGGTCACGGCGTTGGCCATGATCTGAGAAATCAGCTTGATGGCGCGGATCGCGTCGTCGTTACCGGGGATCGGATAGTCAATTTCATCGGGATCGCAGTTGGTGTCAACCACAGCCACGATGGGAATACCGAGCTTGCGGGCTTCGGCAATGGCGTTTCTCTCTTTGCGCGGGTCGATGATGAACAAAGCGCCCGGCAGACGGCGCATGTCAATGACGCCGCCGAGGAACTTTTTGAGCTTTTCAATCTCACCGTGGAGTTTGATGACTTCTTTCTTCGGCAACATGTCGAAGGTACCGTCTTCCTGCATCTTCTGCAGTTGCGTCAGACGGTCGATGCGGCGGCGCATGGTCTTGAAGTTTGTCAGCATACCACCGAGCCAGCGCGCGTTGACAAAGAACATGTTCACACGTTCGGCTTCAGCGCGCACAGCTTCCTGGGCCTGCTTCTTCGTGCCGACAAAGAGGATGCTTTCGCCGGACATCGCAAGGTCACGGACAAAATAATAGGCCTCTTCAAGCTTCTTGACGGTCTTTTGCAGGTCTATGATATAGATACCGTTGCGCTCCGTAAAAATATACGGCGCCATTTTGGGGTTCCAGCGACGGGTCTGATGTCCAAAGTGGACACCCGCTTCCAACAGTTGCTTCATGGATACGACTGCCATAGTTTTCCTCCTTTTTGTTGTCGCGCCGGGGCCTTCGCCGCCGACGCCCGCCACCCGCCGACGCCATCCCCACTCTCAGGTACAACCCTGAAAGCACCGGGGAAAGCCTTGATGCCGTGTATCCTGACACCAAACGGATGTGTGGACTGGCGTCCAGTTTATTCGGACGCCCAAAAATTGTAGCACAGATGCGCGGATTTTGCAAGAGTAAAGTATTGTTTTCGGTTTTTATTGGAATGCAAGTTTAATTGCCCACCTGCTGCAATTTGATTTGTTGATTTATAGCCGAAGATACGCCTGAGATAGTCGTTCATCGCAGACGACCGATTTTCTTTGACAGTTGAGTACACCCATTGTGCTGGCTGTCCCATCGTGCACAAACACAATCGTGTGCTTGCTGCTTGTATCGTGAAACAGGGCGTTCAAGACGACATCGTCTCATTTGCTTTTTCCTCGTCGACTGCTTCAGGTACGGTCGGCTCCGCCGCCAATTTGGCGGTACTCTTCCGGTGTAATACCCGTGTACTTCTTGAATACCTTCGTAAAATAGTTGAAATTTGTATACCCGACCTGCTCAGAGATCTGATAAATGAGTAGATTGGACTCCAAAAGAAGACGTTTTGCCTTCTCAATCCGAACCTCACTGAGGTAGTCTACAAAATTCTTTCCGGTACTCTTTTTAAACAGCTTGCAAAAGTGAGAGGGGCTCATGAACACATAAGCGGCCGCAAAATCCAGTGTGATTTTTTCTCTGTAATGTTGCCTGATATAGTCCTGGATCAGCAAAATCTCAGATCGATACTGCCGATTTCTGCACCGGGTGAGGTAGTCAAAAAAGTGTGGAATCAGCTCCGCAAACCACGGAATCACCTCACTGGAGAACTCCAACTCGTGTAGACTGTCCGTCGACAGCTCATACTCCTGGCAAAACTCCTGTCGCGTGCCACCAAAACGTTTGGCTGCTTGGAAGAATGTACTCAGCACCTCACTTAACCGTTCCATGCACTGCTCCTTCGTAATGGAAACGGAGCAAATTTCGGTGATCAGCGGAAACAGGAGGGCTTCCACCTGCGATACATCCATTCTGGAGAGTTGCTCTAACAGCTCATTTTCCACGGAGTATCCATAGGTGGCTACCTCTCCGGTTCGGCAAAGCGACTCTGCATAAAAAGAAGAACGGCCGCTTCCGTTGAAAAACCGCTGCTTCAGCGCTTCCGTTGCCTCTTCGTAGGCTTTTTGGCCCTCGGTCTCCATGTGGACATCGCTGATCCCAATGGACACGGACAAATTGAGGTACTTATTAAACAAGTATTGCAGGTCGGGTGCTATTTGTCGAATGTCTGTCGGAGGGTTCATAAGAATCAGAAAATCGCCGTCTTCCAGTGAAAACAGTTCGCTGTTTTTATTTTTTCGTACCCATTCTTCCAGAATGTTGCTACACAATTCCGGCGTTGAAAGCGCGCAGGAAGGAGTTGAATCCTGGGGCGGCACAGTAGAGGGTTTATCCACATGCAACCGTATGGCCAACAGATCGTGGGGTTGTAGCGCGAGGGAGAGCTCACGAATCTGCTCACGCAGCGCACCGGGGGCCGAAAGATGCCCCATCTGCAATCTGTGTGCAAACAACCGCCGCAGCTCGCGTTGGTTGATCAAAGCGTTGTGGGTTGGGGCTGTCGGCGCTTTGGCCAACAGTTCCGTGCGCAGTTCCAGCAGGATGGAAAGCAATTCGTCGGGCGTGGTGGACAGTTTAAGGACATAGTCTCTCACCCCGAAGCGGATGGCCTGCTTGGCGTACTCGAAGTCGCTGTGACAGGTCAGGATGATGGTGCTGATGTCTCGCCCGGACTCTTTAATCCGGGCGAGTAGACCCATGCCGTCCAGTTTTGGCATCTGGATGTCCGTAATTAGAATGTCGGGTTCGGTCTGTTCGATCAGATCCCAAGCCTCCAGTCCGTTGCTGGCCTCACCGACAAGCTCAAAGCCATATTCATTCCACGCAATGGAGGATTTAATTCCGACACGAACCAGTATCTCATCATCTGCCAGCAGCACTTTGATCATGAAAGCGCCTCCTCATACGAATCCGCAAAAAAGTGGTCAATGATTGCGCCGAGTTTTTTTCAGACAAGCGGCGCGACCGCCGAAATGCTTTATGCCTCTAAAGTGAGCGCCATGCAGCTTGGCAGAAAAAGATGGGGCAAGCATGGCTTTTTTATTGCGAATTCGTATCATCTACGGATTGAGGCAAACGGATCACCACCGTCGTGCCCTCGCCCAAAACGCTGTGGATGGATAGACCATAGTCGGCTCCAAATTTCAATTGAATGCGCTCATGTACGTTGTTGATGCCAATGCCATGGAACACGCTTTTTCGGTTGGCACGCGCGGTGGGTGAGAGCAGAAAATCAACTTGCTCGGCGGACATGCCACACCCATTGTCCGCTACGGAGAGCAGAAGCGCACCCTCGCATACCGCACTGGTGATGCGGATTTCAAGCCGTTCGCATTCGCCGATGTTGTGAAGTATACTGTTTTCCACAATGGGTTGGAGGATCAGGATCGGGACGTCGATGGTTTCAGTGCCGGGTGCAAGATCAAAGTGAACCGTAAAGAGGTCACGGTAACGAAGCTTTTGAATCTCCAAATAGCTTTTGAGGTTTTCAATTTCTTCACGAAGCGCGATCGTATCCCCCTGCCGGTTCATACTGATCTCCAACAGGCGACCCAAAGACACGATGGTGTCGCTGATGTTGTCGGCGTGAACCATCAGCGCCATCCACTTGATTGAGTTGAGTGTATTGAACAGAAAGTGGGGGTTGATTTGCGCCATGCGCATTTCAAACTTTAGCTCGTTTTCACGGCGTTCATTTTCAGCGGTTTCCTTTAGCAAACGGCGCAGCCGAACCAACATATCGTTGTACGCGCCCGCCAGTTTTGCCAACTCATCACGGGAAGAAACAATCGGAACATCGGCGCTTACATCGCCCTGCTCGACCTTTAAAATGCTCTCATGCAGCGTTTTTAAGGGCGTGAGAAGATGACGAATGCGAAACAGCGTTAAAAAAGAGAAACCCAAAATGAAACCGATCGATAAAAACAGCACGGTATAGCGAAGAGAGCGGATCGAGCGGTACAGTACGTCGTTGGGAATCAAACATACCAATGTCCCGCCCAGCACATCGATGTTGCGACCGTTGACAAAGTAATCCCTGCCGTCCAAGCGCTGCTGCCGGATGGAGAAGTCCAGCTTAGAGGGAGAAAAATCCTCAGAGAGAGGGGTCCCGGAGCCATGGTAGGCGAGAAGGACTTCACCGCCGTCCGAACTCAGACAGAAACTTGCCATCCGAGCCACGGCCGACTGGCGAAGAAATTTCGTGAGCACCTGCTCCGGAATGGAGATAAGCAGAAGTCCCATGGTCTGAGACGGTGCCTGTAAATTGGGGATTTTGCGCACGTAGCTGATGTAACGCTGATGGCTGTCCCGGACAAGGTAGGAGTCATGGATGAACAAAGCGTCCGGCTGATCGGAGTATGTCAGCATGGGCACAAGCCAGTCGGCGGTTTCAAAAAACGAGAGATCGGTGTTGATCGAGGGCCAGGTGGAAAACAGGCTCCCGTCCGCCGTGATCAAACAGGCTTGTGTGCTGGAGGGAAACTGATAAGAGATGAGGTTGGTGAGCGTCCCGTCAATCTCTTCATACAGCATCAGAAAGGCATAGGGATCCATTGAACTCCGCCCACCCGCGCCACGAAGCTCAAACGCAGTATCGGAAGCGTTATGATATTCCGAGAGCAAACGGTTGGTCTTTTGGTCCGCGGCGAGAAGCAAGCCTGCCTCGTTCATCCGTGAAAACTGCAACTGTAAGTCGCTCGAAAGGATATCAAGATCACGATTTGTGAGCGTGGTCGTATTGTCCCGGAGGATCGACTCCATGCGGAAATAGGAAAAGAGGAACAGGGTGACGAGCGGTATGGCAAAGCAAAGCAGGACAACGCACAGAATCTTCTGCCCCAGGGAAAATCCACCCTTCATTTTGGTCTTCCTCCCGCCGTGCTGAAAAGCGAGCTGTGCCACAGCAAGTCGTACTCATGCCCATTTCTATAGGCAAGAGTAAGTTTTGATTTTTATACACTTTTACATTATAATACCGAATTGTCCAAAACACAAACGCAGGTATATAAAGGGCACAAAATTTTGCGATAAAAAGATAGAAATATTCACCTTAACAATGTATACCAGCACAAGAACAAAATAGTGCGAGTCGAGCGCATATTATTGTCTATTCAGTTCAGACGTCAATCTTTATACTAAAATAGGATGAGGTACGACGGTCTGGAAGCTCCTCGCAGAAAGGAAGTATTCCCAGTGAGAAGGAATTGCCTGCTTCTGATTTCCGTCGTTTTCCTAACCTTGTCCCTCTTGGGCTGCACGGAGGGCAGCGCCCCTGTGCAACCCGCCCCGTCGGAGGTTACGCTTTTGCGCTGGTGGGGTGCCGTGCCGGAGGAAAACGGCCCGGCGCAGGTGGTGGAAAAGTTCAACGCCATCGATCCGTTGCTCCAGGTGGAGTATGTTTTCTACAACAACGACGACGCCGGAAACAACCAATTGGACATCAAGCTTCTCTCCGCCAAGGAGGCCGACGTCTTTGCCTCCTACAACAACGCGGCGCTGTCCCGGCGGATCGAAAGCGGGGCGGCCGCGCCGCTGAAGGCCTTGATGGAGTCTGCGGGCATCTCGATCGAAGAGATGTACGGCCCCGAGGCAATTCTGTACATTGGAAACGGAAACGGTGACTACTACCATTTGCCCGCCATCCGCAATCAGAACTGCATTTTGTACAACCAAACCATGTTTGACGAAGCCGGAATTCCGCGTCCGACACCCGGCTGGACCTATGAGGAGTTCGAAGCGGCGGCCAGAGCCCTGACCACCGATGAGGTGTATGGATATTACTATCCGCCGTTTGATGGCGGGCAGCCGGTTACTGAATTTGTGCAAACCAGCTTGGGCGGCGACTGGATGTATCGAGACGGCGGAAACGCCATCAATTTCGACCATCCGCTGCTGGCTCGCTCTTTTGAACTCTACGAGAGACGAGTGGCTGAGGGCCTCGAGCCCGATTACGTCACCAACAAAACGCAGAAAATGACCGCGCAAGATATGTTGTTGCAGGGGAAAGCCGCGATGGTGTTCGGTTCTTGGCTTACCCGCTATGTCAAAAACACCGAGCAGTTCCCCCATGACTTCGTGGTGGGGTACGCCACCATCCCCAAGCTGGATGCGCAGCAGGATCTGCACGTCACTTCACTCACCGAATATATGAGCGTCAGCAGCAAATCGAAACACCCCTTTGCCGCGCTCAATTTCATCCGCTGGTACATAACAGAGGGCATTGATCCCATGATTGAAAATGGCAAGATACCCGCGTATCAGCATTATGATCCCGAAAAAGTGATTCAACTGATGTTCGGCGGCAGCATGGAACTCTTTGACGTTGAGGAGGCCAAAAAGGTTCTTCTTACGCCCGAGGCGAGTTCAGATCGGCATATTTTCCGCGCCGCCGTAAAAATCAACGAGATACTATCCGAGGAATTTGTGAAGTCCTTTGCCGGAGAGCAAAGCGCCGAAGAGGCCATCACGCGGGCACAGGTACGGGCGGAGCAAGCCCTGCGGCTTCTACCTTAGCGACGCAGTCACAGGAGGACGCGCGTATCCGCCTACGATGATTGCTCCGACAGCTAAATCTTGCGCTTCTGCAACGGTCTTTTCGCCGTCAGGTGGCACGACAAATCCTTATTAGGCACAAAGCATTCCTGCGGCTATGCCGCACCACCTGACAGCCTCGTCGGATAAATGCAAGGTTTAGCTATCGGAGCAATACAGTCAACAGCGCCAAACAGTGGCGTTTGTATATTAAAGGAGGATAATTATGAAGAAATGGATCGCGCTTGTCCTTGCTTGCTGTCTCGCTTTCGGTCTGGTCGCCTGTGGCACCCCGAAGGATTCCCCCTCGCCCTCTCCCACCGGCGAGTCCGCTCCCCCGAGCCAAGACCCCAGCCCGTCTCCGGAACCCCCCGCGGAGCCCAAACAAATTGTCTATTGGTCCATGTGGAACGCCACTGAGCCCCAAGCCATCGCCATCCAGGAAGCGGTTGCCGCTTATGAAGCCAAGACCGGCAATACCGTGACCATCGAGTGGAAGGGCCGCGACATCTCCACGTTCATTCAGGCCGCTTTGGACGCCAAAGAACAAATTGACCTGTTTGACACGGCCTACAATACGATCTCCAAGCAGTATGCAAGCAGCGTGCTGAATCTGGAAGACATGGCCGCCGCCGTGGGCTATGACAGCTACGCGGTTAAGGCGCTACCCGCCGCCGTGCGCGGTTGGGCCGGCAATCTTGTTTGCATCCCCTATCAGCCCTACACTTCCGGTGTTTTCTACAGCAAAGCTGCGTTTGACAAGGCCGGCATCACCGCCGAGCCCAAAACCTGGACTGAGTTTTTGGACGTCTGCGAGAAACTGAAGGCCGCCGGTTACACGCCTTTGGCACAGGATGACGCCTATGTCCGCTTTACGTTCGGCTTCCATCTGGCGCGCTACATCGGCCAGAGCGCCATCTCAGCGCTGGCTCTGGAGGGCAACTGGGCCGGTACGCCTCAAGTTCTCAAGGCCGCGCAGGACATTGCGGCGCTTCGCGAAAAGGGCTATCTCTCCCCCACCGCGCCCGATGTCTATCCCGACGGGCAGAACGAACTGGGCTTTGAGACCGCCGCCATGGTGGTGGGCGCGTCCTATGTGCTCAACGAAATCACCCAGAATACCAGCTGCGATCTCGAATGGGGCATGTTCAACTATCCCACCGTGGATGGCGGCAGCGACCCCGCAACCATCGCAAACGTAGGTGCCCAAGCGCTGGCCATTCCCGCTTATTCCCCCAATGCGCAAGAGGCTTTTGATCTCATCGTGATGCTCACCTCCGGGGAGTATGATGTGAAAATCGCCCAGGCATGTAGCAGCATCCCCGCCGATACCCGCAACACCGAATGGCCTACCATGCTGGCGGGCTGCCGCGACGACTTCAACGCCCTCACCAACGTCTACGCATGGAACATGGGCCTCAACGACAACGCCGACATGAAGGAAAACATTCAGGACAGCTGCCTGAAGCTCTTTGACGGTACCTATAAACCCGAAGCCTTTGTGGCCGCCTTGGATGCGCCTTATTAAAAACAACAGCAATCTCTGAAACATTCGTTATGGCGGCAGCACTGGTTTTGTTGCTGCCGCCATATTGATTCATACGATTCTCGAATTTATCCACGATTCTATTTGAGATTCGTATAAGGATGTGGGCTGAATCATGAAGAAAAGCAAACCCATGATTGCCGTGTTCCTAGTGACGGCTCTCTTGACCTTCACCATTGCATTTCTCTATCCGGTCATTCGGACCATCATCATGAGTTTTTTCCAAGTGGAGAGTGTGACGGCGGGCGTTGACCAGTGGACCTTTGTGGGACTAGACAATTTTGTACGTGTATGGAATACAGGCGTGTTTCACACGTCTCTTTTGAATATTTTCAAGGTTTGGGTGGTCGGCGGCGCCGCTGTGATGTCTCTTGCGCTGCTCTTCGCGGTCATCCTTTCGAGCGGTATCCGATTCAAAAGCTTTTTTCGAGCGGCGATCTATCTGCCCAACATCATCAGCGCTGTGGCGCTGGCGACCATGTGGATTCAATATGTGTTCAACGTAAAGTACGGTTTGCTGCATTACTTTTTCCAGTCGCTTGGACTAACAGATCTCGCCAACATCAATTGGCTCGGCAGCGACATGAAGTTTTGGGCCATGCTGATTGCCTACTGCTTTGGGGCTGTCGGGTACTATATGTTGATCTTCCTCTCCGGCATTGAGCGCATCCCAGCCGATCTCTACGAGGCGGCGACGATCGACGGCGCCGGTAAGGTACACCAGTTTTTCCATATGACATTACCGCTTCTCAAAGGTGTGATCAAAACCAATCTTACCTTTTGGAGCGTACATACAATCACGTTCTTTATCTGGTCGAAGATGTTCTCGCCCATTGAATCGGAAAACTCGACCATAACACCGATTGTTTATATGATGAACATCGTCTTTGGTTCCAAAGGCATCACAGACCGAGACGCGGGCCGTGGCGCCGCCATCGGTGTGAGCATTGCCATTTTGGTGTTGTTGGCTTTCTTCCTCCTCAACAAGCTGATCCGAGATGAAGATGTAGAGTATTAGGGCAACACCGCGTCAGTCGGACGCGGCGCGGATGGCGGTCTATTTCCCGTCATCCTGCCCAAAAATGCTCGTTAATACACGAAGTATTGCCTGCGCTTTTTGTGCAGGCTGACAGAAAATATCCTCGCCCCCGCATCCACGCCGACTGACGCGGTGTCGCCTTAGAAAGGAGGCGTCGGCCTATGGCCAATAAAATGAACGCCCCCGCGAAATCCCTTGTAAAGAGCATGAAACTATGGCCCGGTTATCTCATTTTGCTGATATGGATCGGTTTTTCCGCGATTCTGCTGGTTTGGATCCTGGCCGCCAGCCTCTCAACTTCGAAGGAAATTTACAGCGGTACGGTATTTCAATTTGCCAGCGGATTGCATTTTGAAAACTACGCTACGGCTTGGAAAGCGCAGAATATTTCCGTCTTTCTCGGCAACTCTCTGCTCTACGCCAGCGTGTCTTGTGTCGGCACCTTGCTGATCGCCTCGCCGGCCGCCTACGTGCTTTCACGCTTTACTTTTTTGGGGCGAAAGACTATAAAGAGCGGTTTTATCTTTGCAATGAGCATTCCCTCCATTATGATCATTCTTCCGCTGTTTAGTTTGGCTTCTCAGCTTGGCGTTACGGGGATGCGACCTACGCTGATTTTTCTCTACATTTGTATCAACGTCCCCTTTGCCACGACCTTTTTGCTCAATTTCTTCCGAACACTCTCCCGAACCTATGAGGAGGCCGCCGCCATCGACGGCTGTTCCCCGGTGCGAACCTTCTGGTCCATTATGCTGCCGCTGACCCAGCCGGGGCTCATCACCGTGGGCATCTTTCTGTTCTTGAACGTCTGGAACGAGTATTTCATGGCCCTGATTTTCGGTAGCTCTGACAGCATGAAGAATGTGGGCGTGGGTCTGTTCTCTCTGGTGACCGCTATGAAGTCGGTGGGCAATTTGGGCGGACTCTTCGCGGCGGTGGTCATCGTATTTTTGCCTACGTTTATTTTGTTTATTTTCCTGTCGGAAAAAATCATTGCGGGTGTGACCGGCGGCGGCTTGAAGGGGTAATACCGAAAGCTGTCGCTGTCGGCCTTGGGACAGAGATAAACCGAGGTGGTTTTACGAGTACCATGTCCTTAAGACTCATTGTGTAAAGCTTTAGTGGAATGCGAGGTGATCGTATGGAAGACAATTTTTATTATGAAAAAGATCGAAACCTTCCAATTGTAGACAACGTCGATGTGTTGGTTCTTGGCTCCGGCCCCGCTGGCATCGGAGCTGCGGTTTCAGCGGCCAGAGAAGGTGCCAAGACGCTGCTCGTTGAGCAAACCAGTGATGTCGGCGGGGTGGCGACCAGCGGACTCATGAGCCATTGGACCGGGCACACCAAGGGCGGCTTTTATGAAGAGCTCCTCTGCCGTACCCATCACAGCTACGGGCCAAACCCCAAGCTCTCCGCAAAAGAGATGGAGATCTTCATTGACCACGAGCATCTGAAAACGGTGCTGCTGGATCTGCTGGATGAAGCGGGCGCGAACGTCCTGCTGAACACGATGGCCTGTGCGCCCATCTTGCACGGTCAACAGATACAGGGCGTCATTGTGGAAAATAAGAGCGGGCGTCAGGCCATTATGGCAAAGATTGTGGTGGACTGCACGGGCGACGGCGACATCGCGGCCCGGGCCGGTGCTGCGTTCACGCTGGGCAGAGAAGAGGATCACTCCATGCAGCCGATGACCCTTATGGTGCAGGTTGGCGGCGTGGATGTGGATCGGATTGAGTATGTAAACGCTTTTGAGGAGACCTATGAGATCCCCGAGGGTGACATCCAAGAAGCCGCGAGAAAGTATATTGGGGCACCCGCCGGTCATGTGCTGATCTATCCGTCCGTATTTCCCGGGGTGGTTACGCTGAACATGACCAATGTCACCGGCGTAGACGGCACCAAAGCCGAAGATGTGACCCGCGCCTACATCCAATGCCGCAGACAGCTCTCCGAAATCATGTCGTTTCTGACCGGACATGTGCCGGGGTTTGAGAAGAGTTATTTGCTCAAGACGGCGGCACAAATCGGCGTCCGGGAGACCCGACATTTCAAAGGCCTCTACACCCTCACCGAGGACGACATCCTGTCCGCGCGCGTGTTTACGGATTGGGCGGTCACAAAGGCGCACTTCAACTTCGACGTACATAACATCACCGGCGCGGGCTTGGACGAGACCGGTTGTCAGCAACAATTTACCCAAGAGAAAGGCTACACCATCCCTTACGGCTGCTTTGTCCCTGAAACCATCGACGGTTTGCTGTTGGCCGGGCGCAACATTTCCGGCACGCACATGGCCCATTCCAACTTCCGCGCCATGCCCATCTGTGTCAATATGGGGCAATCTGTGGGTGTGGCGGCGGCTCTCTGCGTCCAAGAGTGTGTTTTGCCGCGCAATCTGTCGATCGAGAAGCTCCAAAGTCGCTTGACTGAACTGGGTGTGACGCCGTGACGGATAGGCTTCGCTGAGGAAATGCGTTACCCCCGGACTCAG
>CAYWWF010000029.1:0-12847 GCA_964461745.1 uncultured Oscillospiraceae bacterium
GACCATCACCCTGACCGTCAGCCCCGCCGAAGGCTACCGCTTGGTTGCCGGAAGCCTGAAGGCAAACGGCGCGGACGTCACGGGCAATAGTTTTGTAATGCCGGCCGGGGACGTCACGATTTCGGCCCTGTTTGAACTCATCCCGGATGTCACTGACATCACGCTGAAGATTCCGACCAAGACGAACATTACCCTGAAGAAGGGCACCACGCTGAACCTCGGCGCCTTGGTTGTGGTCACACCCACCGAAGCCCCCGTGAACCTTGTGTATGCCTCTTCAAATTCCTCTGTCGTGAGCGTGAATGCGAACGGCGTGCTCTATGGTCTCAAAACCGGTACCGTCATCGTCACCGTGAAGGATTTGAACACGGGTACCGTAGTCGCCGTTCTTGTGACGGTGTCATAATGAAAGTGCTTTCCACGCAAGTATAGGAACCATCTCATGCGCTTCCCCCGCTCCGGCGGGGGAAGCAAAACAGTTACTTTCCCAAACCAAAGGGCCCTGCAAGTTGCAAACTTGCGGGGCCCTTTTTATCAATCCGGTACACGATGTGTCGGGGCTTGGCAGGCGCCATCCTGGCAAACATAAAACGTGGTTTTTCCGTCAACTAAGGGATATTGACTCTCCTCCCCCACACGGAAAATCCAGTCGGTCTTTACTTGAATGCCTTCCAGTTCCTCTGGACTTTGCGGTACGCAGACGACTTCCTTGACCGGCTGTGTGGCATAGAGATAAAAGCAAAAACCCGGCGGATATGCCGCGGCTTCCGCGTTCAAAAACTGTTTCTGCTTTGTGAGCACCTTGTCATAGCGCTCCTCTTTTGTAAGCCCTGCCAGACGACTCAGATTGTAAACCATCACAGAGTTGCCTGAGGGCATTGCCCCGTCGTAGGTCTCCTTGGTGTCCAGCAGTAATTTTTCGTTGTCCAGACCAGAAAAGAAAAAACCGCCGTTTTCATGATCAAAAAATAAGTCGATCGTCTTATCACAAAGTGCGGAAGCGCGCGCTAAATAGCGTTCCTCCTTTGTTGCCTGATACAAGCAGATACAAGCGTAAGTGTAATACGCGTACTCATCGAGATACCCGGGCCCGCTTCGGCGACCCTTTGTGACGCCGACAAACAGGTTTTCCCCGTCCGCAACCGACTGTTCAAGGAACGTAAAAGCACGCTCAGCCACAGTTTTGTAACGTTCTTCTTTGAGGATACGATAGGCATTGGCATAGGCAGACAACATCAGCGCGTTCCAAGCGGTGAGGATTTTGTGATCCAGAAAAGGCGGCGTGCGCGTTTTGCGATAGGCATATACCCGAGGCAGCAAGGTCTCCATGACGGGATCCGGCTTGGTATTGTAGATCAAATTGGGGATGCTTTTCCCCTCAAAGTTGCCCGCAGCGGTGATATCATAACAGTGGCAAAAGCGTATCCCGTCTTCACGTCCAAGTACATCGGTGATCTCATCGGGCGTAAACACATAGTACTTCCCTTCGACACCTTCGCTGTCAGCGTCCTGTGCCGCGAAGAAGCCGCCCTCGTCGCTTGTCATCTCCCGCTCAACATAGATGAAAATCTTCTCAGCGACCGTGCGATAGAGTGCCTTACCCGTTTTTTCATACGCAAGAAGATAGGCATTTGCCAGCAGCGCATTGTCATAGAGCATCTTTTCAAAATGCGGCACAAGAAAGTAGCGGTCGGTGGAGTAACGCGAAAACCCGTAGCCCACATGGTCAAACAAACCGCCCTTGTACATCTGCTGGAGTGTCTTCTCCGCCATTTCCGGCGCGGTGTGAAGCAAAAACAGCAGCACATGCGGCGACGGAAACTTCGGTGCCGATCCAAACCCGCCGTACTCTTTGTCAAAGTTACGCCGGAGCATATCCACGGCCTTTTGCACGGACACCGTTTCAGCCTTTCCCGTCCGCACAGACCTCTTCAGCGCTTCGGTAACCTCATCTCCACTTTCCAGCAAGCTCTCTCTGTCCTGTGACCACTTGTGGGAGATCAACCGAAGCAATTGTCTAAAATGGTCCGGCGGGAAATATGTTCCGGCGAAAAACGGCTTTTTCTCAGGGGTCAAAAAGAGACTCGTGGGCCAGCCGCCCCCGCCCGTGAAAGCCTGACAAAAGCGCATATAGAGGTTGTCGATGTCGGGGCGCTCTTCCCGATCGACCTTGATGCTGACGAAATGTGCATTGAGGATACCGGCGATGTCTTCACTTTCAAAACTCTCGTCTTCCATCACATGGCACCAGTGGCAGGACGAGTATCCAATCGACAAAAAGATGGGCTTATCCTCAGCCTCTGCCTTAGAAAACGCTTCCTCTCCCCAGGGGTACCATTGGACCGGATTCTGCGCGTGTTGCAAAAGATAGGGAGAGGTTTCATGGATCAGTAAATTTCCAGACAAAACAATCACCTCAAAATACAGTATCTGCATTTTGAGGTGAAGTAACCATAAACCTCATTCTTTTATAAAAGAGATACGATTCTCTCGATTGGTATCAATCTTCCGCCGTATATCGCGGTGCCTCGGGCTTTTTTTCTTCCAGCGGCACTTCGCCGCGCTCGACGGCTTGCATAGCCTCCAGGGTTTCCTGCAAAAGGCGGTCAAGCTCCCAATCCAGCAGCCGCGCGCCCTCCCGGATCACTTCCCGTGAGCACTTGGCCGCGAAAGCCGGTGTCGCAAATTTCTTTTTGAGACTTTTGAGCTCCATATCCGCAACACGCCGGGATGGCCGCATCAGCGCGCACGCGCCGACGAGACCTGTGAGCTCATCGACGGCGAACAAGACTTTCTCCATAAAGCGTTCGGGCGGCAGATCGATGGACATGCCATGCCCGTGGCTTGCGCACGCGCGGATGAGTGTTTCGTCTATGCCCTGCTGCCGCAGGATGCGCTGTAGCATCGCGCAGTGCATCTCCGGGTAAGCCTCATAGTCCAGGTCGTGCAGCAGCCCGACGAGTCCCCAGTAGTCCGCGTCCTCACCGTAGCGCATGGCGAAGTAGCGCATAACACCCTCGACGGTCAGCGCATGTTTGCGGTGGAAGTCCTCTTTGTTGTACTGATACAACAGCGCGAGGGCCTCATCACGACTTGGCAGTTTCCCCATGTTGTTCCGTCCTTTCCTTGATGCATTTTTCCCCCGCCGTTGGCGGGGGAAAAAATAGATACTACTCTATTATGACTTCAAAGCTTCGAGCATCTCCTGGAGCAAGGCCCCGACACGCTTCGGGTCGGCCTTGCCGCCGGTTTTGCGCATCACTTGTCCGAGCAGGAAGCCATGGACTTTCGGGTTGCCCTCCCGGAACTCGGCCACCGATTTCGGGTTGGCAGCGAGAGCCTCTTCGATGGCCGTGCGCAAGGCCCCGTCGTCGGAGACCAGGCCGAGTTTGTGTTGTTCAATGTACGCCTCGGGGTCGACATCTGCGCGAAACACTTGGGCCAGCACGGTCTTGGCGACGTTGCGACTGATGGTGTTGGCGTCCAAAAGCGCAAGCACCTTCGCAAACTTCTCTGCGTTAATTTGTATCTCGTCTTCGTCGAGATTGTCGGCTTTGGCCAGCGCTAAGAGCTCCACAAGGATCCAGTTTGCGATATCGCGTGGCTTATCCAAATGGCGCATGGTTTGATCGAAGATGTCCGAGAGGTTTTTGCTGCCGGTGATGATTCGGGCGTCGGTTTCAGGCAGCCCGAGTTCGTCGCGCAGTCTGATAAGCTTCTTGTGCGCGGGTTCGGGCAGACGCACGCGCACGGCGTCGATCCACGCGTCGGTGATCTCAATCGGCATGATGTCGGGGTTTGGGAAGTAGCGGTAGTCCGTCGCGTTTTCCTTGTTGCGCATCGCGTAGCTCTCGCCAGCCTCGTCGTCCCAGCGGCGGGTCTCCTGTACCAGCACTTCGCAGCCGGTCTCCAGGGCCTCAATGTGGCGCTGGGATTCGTACGCAATCGCGCGGGCGATGGCTTTGAGCGAGTTCATGTTTTTCATTTCTGTGCGCGTGCCAAGCGTAGTTGCCCCTTGCTCACGCACGGAGATGTTGATATCAGCGCGCATCGAACCTTCCTGCATCTTACAGTCGGACACCCCGGCAAAGGTCAGTAGCGCGCGCAACGCCTCCAGATAGGCTATAACTTCTTCCGCCGTGCGAAAATCCGGCATACTGACGACTTCCGTCAGCGGCACACCGGCGCGGTTGTAGTCCACAAGAGAGGAACCCGTACGGTTGTCGTGAACCAATTTGCCCGCGTCCTCTTCGACGTGAATTTGTTTGATGCGGATTCGGCGTGGGCCCTGAGAGGTCTCGATGTCCACATAGCCGTTGCGGCAGATCGGCGCAAAGTATTGCGTGATCTGATAGCCTGTAGCAAGATCGGGGTAGAAGTAGTTCTTTTTATCAAAGGTGGTGCGGCGTGTGATTTCACAGTTTGTGACCAAACCCGCCGCGATGCCAAACTCGATGGCCTGCCGGTTGGCCACAGGTAGCATCCCCGGCATCCCGGCGCAGGCTGGGCAGACGTTTTCATTGGCGTCTGCGCCGAAACGCGCCGAACAGGCGCAGAAAAGCTTGGACGCGGTGGCCAGTTCCACATGAACTTCAAGGCCCATCACAACTTCGTATTTCATTCTGCTTTCCCCCCTGTCAGGCGCTCCATCGCAAGCCCGAGCGAAAACAGCGCGCGCTCACCCAAGGGACGCGCGACCAGTTGTATACCCACGCCCGCGCAAGAAAGGCTCAAAGACGGGCAGCCTGCGAGCGAGGCGATGGCTGTAAGTGAGAGATCATCGTAGGCGGTAACGTCTGCACCAAATGTAGCGGGCAGCAGCAAGACGTCCGCGGTTTCCCAGAGCGCGTTGAGTTCGTTTGCAAGCAAGCGGCGCAGTTGCATGGCCTTTACGTAGTATTTCTCATAGCAACCTTCGGAGAGCGCCATCGAACCCAGGATACAGGCCGTTTTTGTGTCATAGCCGAAGGTTTCGGAGCGGGACATCACGTAGACGTCGCTTAGCGTCCGGAAGTTTTCGGTGCGGTAGCCGAATTTGATCCCGTCAAAGCGGGAGATGTTGTTGCTAAGCTCTGCGCTCGAAAGCAGCAGCCAAGTTTGGGGCAGGATGTCCAGCAGCGGCAGCTCCCATGGGCTCACCAACGCACCCTTTTGCGCAAGCTGCGAAGCCACACCCGCAAACGCGCCCGCGTCCTGCGCGTTCAGTTTGTCCGCCGCTGTCTTCAGTACGGCAACACGTAGCCCGCTTAAGGTTTCGGGAAGCCCCACTGCCAGCGCCTTTTGCAACATCTCATACGCGCCCGAGGCTTCGGGGCGGCTTGTGCCGTCCTTCGGGTCGTATCCGGCGATGACCGAAAGCGCGCCTATGGCATCCTCAACGCTGCCGCCGAGCACCCCGATTTGATCCATCGAGGAGACCGCCGCGATGAGGCCGAAGCGGGAAACGGTGCCATAGGTCGGCAGGAGGTAGCTCAGGCCCGCTGCCGGGGCCAGACGTCGGTACTGTCCGGCGTAGTCGTTGCAAAGAATAGGGGGCTTACCCGCCCCGGTATTCGTAAGGGCGTCCGGCTTTGGGGCTGTCTCAAACAGACTGGGAAAGCCAAATTCGGGCATCGAAACCCGCCCGACGATGGCCACACCGGCACTCTCGGCGCGCTCGACCACCGTCGCGCCAAAGGGGGCTGTGAAATTATACAGAATCTTGGAGCCGCCCGACGAGACCTCATCTTTGACCATGATGCTGTCCTCAAGCAGCAGCGATGTAGGCTTTTTCATCTCGGTCACCTCACCCTTCCAACGTCCGGGGCACTTCGAAGTAGCCGTGTGCCTGCTCGGGCGCGGTACGCAACAAAACCTCGCGAGGTATCTCATGAACGGCGACGTCGTCGCGCGTCACATTGACCATGTCAAGAACGGAAATCAGCGGTTCGGCGTCCCCCACGTCAAATTGCAGGAGCGCCTCAAATTTGGCGTCCAGACGCTCCATGTCACGAAGCAAGCGCGCGCGTTCTTCGTCGCTGAGCTTGAGTTTGGCCATATCTTCATAGGCGATGCACTGTTCTACAGTCATCTTCCACACGCCCTTTCTATCGGATTCTGATGTGTACTTCGCGCAATTGCTTTTCGGTGACTTCACAGGGCGCGCCAAGCAGCAGATCTTGTGCGTTGCCGTTCATCGGGAAGGCCACGACCTCGCGGATGTTTTCCTGTTCGGTCAGCAGCATGACGATGCGGTCAAGCCCCGGGGCCATGCCCGCGTGCGGCGGCACGCCATAGTGGAACGCGTGGTAGAGCGAGGGGAATTTTTGCTCCACAACCTCACGAGGGTAGCCCGCGATTTCAAAGGCTTTGACCATGATGTCGGGCCGGTGGTTGCGCACCGCGCCGCTCGACAGCTCCACGCCGTTGCAGACGATATCGTACTGATAGGCCAGAATGTCCAAGGGGTTCTTGGTTTCCAGCGCTTCCATCTCGCCCTGGGGCATCGAAAACGGGTTGTGGGTAAACTCGATTTGGCCGTTTTCCTCGCTGATGCCGTACATCGGGTAGTCCACAATGAAGCACATCTCAAAACTGTCGTTCCGAATGAGGTCTAGACGCTGACCGAGCATTGTGCGAATTTGCCCGGCAAACTTGTCGACAAGCCGCGGAATGTCAGCAACGAAAAACAGGGTGTCATCCGCTTTGAGTGAGAGACGACGGACAAGTTCCTGCTGCTTGTCTTCTGAAAGGAACTTTACAATCGGGCCTTTGAGCGCCATGTCGTCCTGGATGGAGATATAGCCGAGGCCCTTCATGCCGATGTCGAGCGCAAAGGCCAACGTTTTCTCAAAGAAAGACTTCGACTGCGAAGAGCAGCGCGGGGCTTTGATCCCGCGCACCACACGGTTTTTAAACGGCGCAAAGTCCACGTCTTTGAAAAAGTCCGTGAGGTCTTCAATCAAAAGCGGGTTTCGTAGGTCGGGCTTATCCGTGCCGTAATGCAACATGCTCTCGGCGTAAGTAAGGCGCCGGAAGGGCTTCGGAGAGACTTTTTTCTCGGAAAAGGTTGAGAAGGTGTCGTAGAGCACCTCTTCGGCGACTTGGAGCACGTCTTCCTGTGTCGCGAAGGACATCTCAAAGTCAAGCTGATAAAACTCGCCAGGCGAGCGATCCGCGCGGGCATCCTCGTCGCGGAAGCACGGGGCGATCTGAAAATATTTATCAAAGCCCGAGGCCATAAGAAGCTGCTTGAAAATCTGCGGGGCTTGCGGTAGCGCGTAGAATTTCCCGTGGTGCTTGCGGCTCGGTACTAAATAGTCACGCGCGCCTTCGGGCGAAGAGGCGGTGAGGATGGGCGTCTGCACTTCCAGGAAGCCAAGGCCCTCCATTTTTTTACGCAAGAAACTCGTGACCGCCGAGCGGAACACGATGTTTTTGTGCACAGCCGGGTTGCGCAAGTCCAAAAAGCGGTATTTGAGGCGTACGTCTTCACGGGTCTGCATCGAGGCGTCGATTTCAAACGGAAGTGGTTCGTAGACCTGACCGAGTACCGTAAGGCTGTCGATGCGCACTTCGATGTCGCCGGTTTCAATCTTCGGATTGATGGTGTCTTCGTCGCGCGCGTGGAGCACCCCGGAGACGGAGATGACCGTTTCGCGATGGACGTCTTTCAGTAAGCTTTCGTCGTGTACAACCACTTGCATGACGCCGTAATGGTCGCGCAGATCGAGGAAGATGACGCCGCCGTGGTCACGAATCGTGTCCACCCAGCCGCCGAGCCGTACCTGTGCCCCGATGTCGGCTTTTCTGAGCGCGCCACAATGGTGTGTGCGATAGATGTTTCCCATACAGTAGAACCTCCCATACAAATAGACAACATCGCGCCGCATAGAACCGCGCGGTTGTCACCAAGGCTACAACGCAAAAAATTCCCGTACCTCAGCGCAGAAAACTGCTTCTGAGGGACGAGAACAAATCCCGCGGTGCCACCCACATTGGCGCGAACACACGCGCCCACTTACAGCGATTCAATTGCAACGGATCAAACAGTGTTGCTCAACTACCCTGGCCCGAGGCGCGCTTTCAGCCGGTGACGCGCCCTCTCTGACGAGTCTTTCTTGGTAGCGAGGTCTGTTTGATTGAACCCATTTGTTGTAGATTTTAGCAGAAACAACACGATTTGTCAAGCGCCGACGGCGGCGTTTCCCCTGATTTAGACAAGGCCTCACCTCCTTTTGGAGGTTGTGGCAAACCGTCCCTGAGCTGCCCTCTGGCAATTCCAGTGTATTCCGGGTTATTCCAGGTGTCAAGGGACGTGTTTTTGCCACTTTTCCAGAGACAAGACAACTCCTAACCCCCAATCGGACAAATGGACTTGCCAGAACTTCGATTGAAATGATATAATAAACCGCTTATGCAAAAGAAGGAAGCTTTTCTCGTTTTGTATCCCTCCTGTGGCGGGGCAGGTTCTCAGGGTTCCCGACCCGCAGGTCGGTGTCCATACTTGTGGGATATCCCAACGCAGCGTTTTTCCCACAACAATAAGGAGTGAGGGTTTGCCCATGTGGGTTTCGACCGGGTTTTCGGACTATACGCTGCTGGACTGTTCCGGCGGCGAGCGCCTGGAGAAGTGGGGGCCCTACCATCTTGTGCGCCCCGATCCCCAGGTCATCTGGCAAACCGCGAAAACCCATCCGGCTTGGGAAAAACCCGACGCGCGTTACTTTCGCTCCGAGACCGGCGGCGGACACTGGACCGAGCACCGGCTGCCCGAAGCCTGGACGATCGGCTACCGGACGCTCTCTTTTCAAGTACGCCCGATGAACTTCAAACACATGGGCCTGTTTCCGGAGCAAGCGGTCAACTGGGATTTTATCGACCGGGAGATTCGTTCCTCCGGACGGCCGATCTCCGTACTCAACCTCTTTGCCTACACCGGCGGGGCTACTTTGGCCTCGGCTGCGGCGGGCGCGTCCGTCTGTCATGTGGACGCGGCGCGGGGTATGGTGGCCGTGGCGCGGCAAAACGCGCAACTCTCGGGCCTCTCTGAGCACCCGATCCGCTGGATTGTCGACGACTGCGCGGACTTTGTCCGGCGGGAAATCCGTCGAGGCCGACGTTACGACGCGCTGATTCTCGACCCCCCGTCCTATGGTCGCGGCCCCACCGGGCAGATTTGGAAGCTTGAGGACGACCTCTATGATTTTCTCGCCCTCTGCGCGGGCGTTCTGAGTGATACACCGCTGTTTGTCCTGCTCAATACCTATACCACCGGTCTCAGCGCGGGCGCAATGGGCTATGTACTCGACGCCCTGCTCCGCCCCCGTTTTGGCGGACAGGTTGAGGCGCAGGAAATTTTCCTACCGGTTGAGGCTTCCGGTTTGTTCTTGCCCTGCGGCGCGTCCGCGCGCTGGACAGGATAAAAAATCTTCTTTCCCTCCGCCGTAGGCGGGGAAAGAAGTAGAAATCCCGGACAAAAGGAGGTGGCCGAACTGGAAAGTCTGATATCCTTTGAAAACGTGACATTTCATTACCCCTCCGACCCGGACAAAACGCCGGTGCTCAGTCAAGTAAACCTTGAGCTCTACGCCGGGGATTTCGTCGCCGTCATCGGCCACAACGGCTCCGGCAAATCTACGCTTGCCAAACACCTAAACGCGCTCTTGCAGCCATCCGAGGGAAAAGTCACCATTGTCGGCCTTGACAGCGCCGTCGAAGACAATTGGCTGCCCATCCGCCGACAAGTCGGCATGGTCTTTCAAAACCCCGACAACCAGATTGTCGCGACGGTGGTGGAAGAGGATGTGGCGTTTTCCCTTGAAAATCTCGGTGTGGAGTCGAGTGAAATCCGCCGCCGCGTCGACGAGGCACTGCGTCTCGTGGGCATGTATGACTACCGCGAACACGCGCCGCACCGGCTCTCCGGCGGTCAGAAACAGCGCGTCGCGATTGCGGGCGTCATCGCGATGCAGCCCAAAATCCTTGTGCTGGACGAGCCCACGGCGATGCTCGACCCCCAGGGGCGTCAGGAGGTCATGCAGACCATCCGTATGCTAGGCCGGGAGCATGGCATCACCGTCGTGTTGATCACGCACCACATGCAGGAGGCCGCCGACTGCGACCGTGTCCTCGTCATGGACCGCGGACGCCCGGTACTTGACGGGCCGCCGCGTGAGATCTTCTCCCGCCTAGAGGAACTGGAGTCCTTCGGTCTCTCTGCGCCGCAGGGTGTGGAACTCTTACACGCGCTTCGGCGTGAAGGCTTATCGGTGTCCACCGAGGCACTGGATATAGAAGATTGTGTGAAATCCATTGCGCGGGCCTTGGGGGCGTGAAGACAGCCCCCACCCGCTGAACGTTGTTACCTTAGATATGTGACACTTCTTTCCCCCGCCACAGGCGGGGGAAAGAAAAGAAGTATTCGTTGAGATGTGGGGACAATTGCGCATGAAAACCGTAGCTTCCGAAGTGAAACCTGTCCTGCAAACCATAGCGCTCACGCACGTCTACGGCATGGGCACACCGTTTGAGCGCCGCGCGCTGGACAGCGTAGACGTAGAGCTCTACCCAGGGGAGTTTTTGGGCGTCATCGGACACACAGGCTCGGGCAAATCTACGCTGATTTCTCACTTAAACGGCCTTTTGCGCCCGGCGTCGGGCACTGTGCGGTTTCACGGCCGGGACATCTGGGAAAACCCCAAGGAGATCGGTAAGATACGAAACCGCATCGGGCTGGTGTTTCAATATCCGGAGTATCAACTCTTTGAGGAAACCGTGTTTAAGGACATCGCCTTCGGCCCGCGCAACATGCGCTTATCGGAGGAAGAGGTAGAAACACGCGTACGTGAGGCGATGGAACTTGTAGAGCTTCCGTCGGAACTTGCTGAAAAGTCACCGTTTGAACTCTCGGGTGGGCAAAAGCGCCGCGCGGCCATCGCCGGGGTGATGGCCATGCAACCCGAGGTCTTAATTTTGGACGAGCCCACCGCGGGGCTTGATCCTCACGGTCGCGAGGAAATTTTGGCGCATGTGCAGGCCTACCACCGACAGCATGGCGCTTCGGTCATTCTCGTGACGCACAACATGGAAGAGATGGCGGAACTCTCCGACCGAATCTATGTGCTGGACCACGCCCATGTCGTGAAAACCGGGACGCCGCGCGAGGTCTTCTCCGACGCGCCTGCCTTGGAGCGCATCGGTTTGAGCGTCCCCGCCGTCACGAGCATTTGCCGCCGACTGCACGCCTTGGGTCTCCCGGTGGATCCAGCCACTTACACGTTGGAGGCAGCCAAACGGCAGTTGCTTGCGCTTTGGAAGGAAAAAAGCCTGTGTTGAGGGATATGACGCTCGGCCAGTTTTTCCCCGGAAACTCGGTCATCCACCGCTTAGATCCGCGCACAAAACTCACGCTTACGATTGTTTACATCGTTGTGCTGTTTTTGGCTCGCGGCCCACTAACTTACGGTCTGATGTTGCTCTGGCTCATCGGGTTGATTCTGCTGAGCAAAATCTCCCTGCGTGTGATTTTGCGCGGTGTGCGCCCGCTGCTGTTCATCTTGATCTTCACGGGCCTGATCAACATTTTTTACACACCCGGACGTGTGATCCTCTCGTTCTGGATCTTTGAGATCACCGAAGAGGGTCTGACCACTGCCGGATTCATGGTGTTGCGCATCATCATGCTCATCATGGGCACCTTTTTGCTGACCTACACGACCTCCCCGATCAAACTCACCGACGGGCTCGAGCGGCTGCTCTCCCCGCTGAAAAAGATCCGTGTGCCCGTACACGAAATGTCGATGATGATGACCATCGCGCTGCGTTTCATCCCAACGCTGATGGAAGAGACCGAAAAGATCATGAACGCGCAGAAAGCCAGAGGCGCGGACTTTGAGTCCGGCAACGTCTTCCGGCGCGCCCGCGCGCTGGTACCCCTGCTGGTGCCGCTGTTTGTCTCGGCTTTTCGGCGCGCCGAAGATCTCGCGGTTGCCATGGAGTGTCGCTGCTACCACGGCGGTGAGGGCCGAACACGCCTGCGCGTATTGCGTTACGCGGCGCTGGACGCCTTCGCTTGCCTCTTTGTGGCCGCAGCGACAGCGGGTATGATCGTCCTGCGACAATTCGGGTTTTGAGGATGGGTACATGCCGAATGGACAAACAGACCGATCCAAAGGGTACAAACTACGCCCTGCGGCTACGATATGTGGGCACGCGCTACCACGGCTGGCAACGGCAGAAAAATGCCATCACCGTCTCTGAGACGGTGGAGCAAGCTCTGAAATCCTGCGTCGGCCACCCGGTCACACTGCATGGCTGCGGGCGCACGGACGCTGGGGTACACGCGCTGCACTATGTCGCAAGCGCCCGTCTCAACACCGCCATCCCGTCGGATCGGCTGCCGTTTGCGCTGAATGTCCATCTGCCCCCCGACATCCGTCTGCTCGAGGCCACCCCGGCCCCCGATGACTTCGGCCCCGTCACATGGGCGCGCAGAAAGCAATACAGCTACCGACTCTATTGCGGTGCGCACCTTGACCCATTCTTTGAATCTCGCGCGCTCTTCTGCCCCGTCGATTTGGACATCCACGCGATGCGCGCGGCCTGCGCCCACTTTCCGGGCACACACGACTTTGCCGCGTTCCGTACGCAGGGCACGGAAACACGCACAACGGTGCGCACGGTGTTTGCCTGCACGCTCGAGGAAACTGGCCGGGAACTCCGCGTTCACGTCGCCGCCAGCGGCTTTCTTTACAACATGGCCCGCGCGATCGTGGGTACACTGCTCTATGTCGGCAAGGGGAAACTCTCGCCCGAGGATATCCCACGGCTGCTCTCCGGACAAAGTCGGGCCGAAGCGGGCCCCACG
>CAYWWF010000030.1:0-10621 GCA_964461745.1 uncultured Oscillospiraceae bacterium
TGTCTGAAATCAACCGAATGCGCCGTGACGCGTTGGAACACCTGGCCGAACAGCTCGCAACCCCGCCCACCCGGCGGGCGCAGGAGTACGACTTTGGTAAGCCTGTCCCCTGCAACACGGCCCCGCCTGCCTATATCTTTGCCTTTGAAACCGCATCGCAAATCAGCCAAGAGATTCTAGCTCACCGCCCCGCTTTTATCTACCTCCCTCTGGATGAGCTACTCCGGCACGAGACGGTGGCGCAAACGCTCCTGCACAGCGGGCACAAGGTAGTCGCCACGCTCGACCGCGTCTTGTTCGACCGAGACTGGGACGAAGTGCAGCACAAACTGGATCACGCGCAAACGCTGGGCGTCCAAGACTTGCTTTGCACGAACATTGGTCAGGTGCAGCGACTGCAAAACACAGGTTTTTCTCTGCGCGGGGATTTTTCGCTGAACCTCACAAACGCGCAGGCTCTTTCAACCTGCGCGCAAATGGGCATCACCTGTCAAACTCTCTCGTTTGAACTCAATTTCGCGCAGATTCGGGACATGAACAAAACCTGTGCCACCGAACTGATTGTATACGGGCGACTTCCGCTGATGGTTACGGAAAACTGCATCCTGGGCTGCCACAAAAAGACCCCGTCTTGCACCGGCTGTGTGGGACAGCTCAGCGACAAAACGGGGCGTAGCTTTGTTGTGCGGGGTAGTCGCGGGAGGAATACAATTTACAACGCTGACACCTTGTTTCTGGCCGATGTGCAGACGCAGTACCACGCGCTGGGGCTGAGCTATGCGCGACTGAATTTTACCACAGAGAGCGCGGACGTCTGCGCGCAAGTGGCAGACGCATACCTCAAACACGGCCCCTTTCGTCCTGGAAATTTTACCCGGGGCCTCTACCAGCGGCGTGTGCAATGAACTTACTCTTTCAATCGGGTGCGTTTCGCAGCAGCTTCTTGCCCCACAACGCAATGGCCGCCGTAAACACGGACGCAATCAGCACCGGAACATACACCGCCGCGTGAAACGCTTGGAACAGTCCGCCGTACATCATTTGCCCGAGTGGCGCCGCACCTTGGGACACCGCCATAATGATCGCCATAACTTTGCCCAACATTTCGTTGGGCGTTCTTTTTTGTACATCCGTTATGACAAAGATGGAAATCATCGTGACCATTGCCATGATGATCATCATGAACAAAAACAGCAGCACAAACGTGGGCCAGTATCCAAGCCCCAGCACTACGGGCGCAACCGAGAGCGCCGCAGGAAGCATCAAAACGGCAACCATAAGGAGCCAGCGGTACAGCGTGGATGTTTTGAGTTTCTTCGTCAACGCGCCAACCGACAGCGCACCCACGATCGCACTGAGTTGAACGAGCCCCATGCCGATGCCGTACATTGTGTCGCTGCTTTTGATCGTAAAGCGCAGAATATACGGCCCGCCGATGATGAACAACGGGGTCATGAACAGATTCAGCGCGGCCGCCAGCAGGATGACCCGCAAGATAATCGGATTACTTTTGACCATGTATCGGAATCCGTCTTTGATGTCGTCAAAGATGGTCGATATGATGTGTTTGTTGCGTTCGGACTTTACAAATGGAATGTGTATAAAGATTTCCATCACCGCGGACAGGAAAAACGCCGCGCCACTGATGAGAATCAACATCCGAAGACCGATGAGGCCGTACAAAACACCGCCGAGAACCGGCCCGAGCAAGCTAGACAGCGCGCCGACACCGCTGACAATTCCGTTTGCCTGCGTGAGCTTGTCATGGTGGACAAGTGCCGGTACACTGGCCTGCACCGCAGGCTGATACATCGCGCTGATTATCGACAAAGCGGCCATGACCACGCCGATGACAACGACGGTGGCACTCCCCACGCTGAACAGCAACACCAACAGCGCCACGATGGCGCAACTTGAAAAGTCGAAGATCACCATCAAATTCCGGCGGCTGAAGCGGTCGGCGATGGCCCCGCCGACCGGTGAAAACACGATGCCCGGAATTGTCGACAGGGCGATCACCAGCGCAAATACGTCGGCCCGGCCTGTCACGTCCAGCACATACAAATCTAAGGCAAAGCGCAGAATCGCTGAACCCAATATGGAGACGATTTGGCCGATGACTACGAGGGAAAAATCTCTGCGAAACAATTTTACGTTCAATCCGGTTCCTCCTAGGGCACATCAGCCCGCTATCTTTTGCAGCAACTCTCCCGCTGTCATCGACCCCGACACCGAGATGCGGCGCAGACCCAGCAGACTTTGCGGCAGTCCTTTGACCACCGTATTGACGCCGGGCTGCGTGGTTAGTGTTATGCGAACGCCCATTTCACAAAGCAGCGCGTCGTTAAGGTCGGGCTCAAACAGGCCGTAGGGATAGGCAAACGCCGTGACCGTCCGCCCCGTGCCGGCGTACACTTCGTTTTTCAGCCGCTGAAAGTCCGCGCGAAACGCCTCAATGTACTCGGCTTCCGATTCATCGGGCAAGCGCAGTACACCCTGACGCACCGGTGGCGTGTCGTAGGCTTCAGACTGGTGCATATCATACGTATGACTCTGGATTTCTACGCAATCGTTCATCTCTGCCGCCTGTTCATAGGAAAAATGCGGCAGGATGGGTTTTTCCGTGTCTTTGTATCTGTCTTTCCCCACGGAGCAACCGATGACAAATACAGTGGCTTTTAGGCCGTGTTCTTTCAAAATCGGATAGGCGTACTCATAATTGCTCAGATAGCCGTCATCAAAGGTGATCACTACAGGTTTCTCCGGCAGCGGCGCGTCGCTGTCGACGTAGGCCGTGAGCTCCGACAGGGAAATGGCCGTGTAGCCCGCCTCAACCAGCGCGTCCATATGCTTTTCAAACCGCTGCGCTGAAATGCTTGCGTTGTTGCCCTCATCGTCGTCGATGTGGTGGTAGGTCAACACAGGTACGCGAGCCGTATCGTCATAGGTTTCGGGGGGTGTGAAATAACACTGCACGACCTCGTCCACGTTGTCCGCCGTGACATAGTGGCCGAAATCCGGCGGAACAAATACGCTCGTGTCGTCAAACATCCGCGCCAGCGCCATGGTGCCCAAGGCATTGCGAAAGTGCGTCAGGTCATAGAAAAATCGGGGGTCGGTGCTAACGGAACTCATTGAAAAGTCCCAGAAATCCGTAACGCGCGCAAGCTTCTTTTGAAACGCCGCAAGCTCTTCGGGCTGATAGGCCTGCGCGTTTGGGTAGTACAGCGGAGAAAACAGAAAGGTCACGGAGACGCCCTTTTGTTCACACAACGCCTGAATCGCCCGGATGTCCGCGACGCAGGCGTCGATGGCCCAGAGCGACGCGGGTTTGGCTTTGTACCCGACGAACACCGGGTTTCTAGCAAAGTACGCGTCGAGGTCTCCGATGGGTTCAACGTCGCGCTTTCGCTTGTCGTACGCGCCGGTTTCGACGTTGAACACGTCGAAGGTCTGCGGCAGATAGCTGTCACGCGCCTTAGATTGCATCTTACTTACGCCATAGCGCGGGTTGGCCAACAGATACTGCAACGGAAAATCCCAAGAGCCGCCGACATCCGGCGGCATACGCTCGGTGAGCTTTTCAGCGGGGAGCTTGTAGCTGAGGCCGTCGATGACGCTGATGTTGATGATGAGGTTTTTGACTGTGTAGTGCTGAAGCACATATTCCGCCATGTTGCGGGTTTTATACATGTCCGCGCCGTAGCCAAAGAGGTTGTAGAACTTCGCGCCCGTGTACCGGTTGAGCTGTTCCACAGGATAGGAGCTTGTCAGCGACCCGCCTAAGATATAGGAGTCGTATTCCTCAAAATGCCGATCCAAGTAGGCAAGCTTCGCGGCGCGCGGGTTGTTTGTGAAGTCGTAGGAATGCCACTGATACACAGGGTCGCCGAACACACCGAACGGGTCGGTCAGAAGATTGAACGCCATGATACTTAAGACAAAGAAAAGCAACGTTCCCGCAAACCATCTCAACCACCGACGGCTCGACATGTCCTCACCCCTCCCCTGATTTTTTCGATTACCTGTCCCATGCCCCGGTTATTTCATCGTCCGGCGTGCGGATTCACTCCGCGCGCCCGACATCTATATTCCATTTACGCCAAAGACCGCAGTTTTTGGCGTTCTCTTTTAAAATCCTGCATAGATAAACTGCTGCGCGATGTACCCTTCGCGGTAGACGCCCAAAAACAGAATCGCCCCAATGGCCACAACCATGACCAACCACTGCACCGCAAAGCTCTTTGTTTCGAGCGTCCGGCGCACCTCGCGCCCGCTCTCCTGCCAGAGGCTCACAGCAAACAGCACCGCCACCGACAGACCCAGAACCAAAAAATCCCCGCCGCTGAGGCCGAGCTTCAACAAGGTGCCATCTGTAAGTTCAGACAAGCGGGGTACCGTGACCGTGCGTTTCAGCATCACCATCGCCGCCGTGTACGTCGCGGCACGAGAGAAGTATCGACCAATACAGAGCAGCAAAAACGTCCGCAGTGCCGACACAACGCGCCAACCCACACCGTCCTTTTGTATGCGCAAGCGTTTGCGCATCGCCTCATAGACCGGGGCCAGCAGCATCGAAAGCGCGATGATGCCGCCGTTGTAAAAACCGAACACGATGTACTTCATCGACGCGCCGTGCCAGAGGCCGATGACCGTAAATACAATAAAGGTAACAATCGACGCCGGGATGATCTTGCCGACACGCGCCCCGAACAGCTTCCGCGACGGCTTCCCGAGTCGGCGAATCGGCCCCCAGAGCGCAATGGGATAGTACAAATAGTCTTTCATCCACGCACCAAGCGTAATGTGCCACCGCCGCCAGAACTCGGAAACGGACGCCGCGAAGTACGGGCGCGTGAAGTTTTCGTCGAGCTGGATACCCAAACCCTGGGCCACACCGTGCGCGATGTCAATGCCCCCGGAAAAGTCACAGTAGATCTGGATGCAATAAAACACGACGCCGACAAACAGGACGCCGCCGCCGTATTTTGTGTAGTCTTTGAACACCGCGTCGACCAAAACCGCCGCGCGGTCGGCGATCAGGAGTTTTTTAAAGAAACCCCAGAGCATGAGCTGCAAGCCGTACTTGAGCTGATCGGCGTCAAATTTGTGCGGAGTAAAGAGCTGCCCAGCCAGCCGGTCGTAGCGCCCAATGGGGCCCTGGACAATTTGCGGGAAAAAGGATACAAAAAGAGCCAGTCGCGCGGGGTTGCGGTCGGGCGGATATTTCTTGCGGTAGACGTCGATCAGATACCCGGCAGATTGGAAGATGTAAAACGAAAGGCCGAGCGGAAGTAGCAAATCAAGCCGCCCGACACGAAGGCTGCTGGAAAATACAGAGAGCAGGCCGTTTACGCCCGCAAAAAAGAAATTCGCGTATTTCATCAGGAACAACAGACCAAAAACGCACAAGAGTGCCACGGCCAATACGGCCTTCTTGCGCCGTCCCGTTGACTGTATGTGTCTCTTCTTAAATGCGCCGGAAAGCTTTTGCGCGGCAGCGTCACCGCGCGCCTGTATGCGGCCAAGCCAAACGCCGGACACAAAAACCACGGCGGTTGTCCCCAAGAGGAAAACCACCGCGCGCAGGTCGCAAATCATATAAAATGCGTAGCTGGCCGCAAGCAATACCATCCACTGCGCCCGACGCGGCAGCAGATAGTACAGCAGAAACACCACGGCCAAAAACAGGAGAAACGGCAGAGAGGTAAAGGTCATAAACGACTCCGATGTTGGGCGCAAACGCCCATGAATCATTCCAGTTCCTGTTCCAAACGCTGGATTAGCGCGTAAATACTCTCGGTGGAGTTGAAGTTCTCGGGTGTCAAATGGGCCGCACCGACGTTCACGTCAAACGCTTCGTCGATCTCCATGACCAACGACAGCACATCCAGAGAGTCCAGCACGCCGTCGTCAATCAGGCGGGTTTCACGCGCAAAGTCAACATCCGGGCGGAGTTCCGCCAAAATGCGCAGCAGTTCGTCCATAGCTTTGCTCCTTACAGAGTGCCGTCCAATGAATCGGACGACGCCCTCAGAATATAAGGATACCATACTCTTCCGTCATAGGCAAACCCACACGCTTGATGAAAAGCAGCAGCGTGCTCATTTTCCACCCAAAGTGTGGCGCGCGGTACACCCTGGGCCTGGGCCAGCCGGAAAAATGCCTGACTCAGCGCGCGCCCAATTCCTTGGCCACGACCCTCGGGAGACACCACTTCATGCTTGATCTGCGCACTGCCCCGCTCCATGTGCGCGTACAGCACACCAAGGAGGCGCCCGTTTCTGCCCGGGACGCACAGAATCCGGCGAGCGGCAAGCAAAGCCACAAGCGTGTCCCATATGGGCAGCATCTGCCGCACCGGGTCAAACGCGCTGTGCCAAAGCTTTAGAATGTCGTCCGCGTGCTCAGTGCCCGCGAACACGACAGGGTGCTTTGGCTCATCGAAAGAAGCGCCCGACAGGTTCCGGGTCATGTGCCGCGCGGGCGGGCCGGGCGCAAAGCCCCCAGCTGTAAGGCAGGCCGCCGCCGCTTGGAATTTTGGCGAGATGCTCTCCCCCATACCCAAAAACGCCGCGAGCACGGGCTTGTCCTTCGGTGTCAGTGACAAGGGTTCCTTCGGATCCAGATAGAAAAACAGGCGGTAGGCCGGGCCATAGTCTTGATACAAGAACAACCCCGAGGGATTCTCCTCATAAAACAGACCCCCGTCCCGAATTCCATCGGGCAAGAGAATCCCGTTGGAACAAAGCCGCCGGTACGGTGCTACCAAGGCGTCGAGCTGTGACAGATCCTGCAGTGGGTTCATACGGTCACCGCCGTCATCGCCCTCAGCGCTCCAAGGTCGGGTTTGCCGCTAAACGTCACCGGCAGGGCGGGCAAGGCGATGAGTTTCTTGGGAATCATATAGCCGGGCAGCCGGCTACGAAAATGCACGGCGAGCGTACGCGCGTCAGCCGTCCCAACGTAGAAAAACCAAAGCTGGTTGTTTTCATAGAGGCAACAGCACTGCCGCACGACGTCAAGTTCCAGCCCGGCGGCCTCAATTTCCCCCAGCTCCACGCGGTGCCCCATGTGCTTGATTTGGAAGTCCCTGCGCCCGTGGAAGTGGAGCACACCGCGCGCGTCCAAACGTCCGAGGTCGCCGGTCTTGTACATCGTACCATGGTAACCCGGCGGCGCAGGAACGAAAGCGGCAGCGGTTTTTTCGGGGTCAAGATAATACCCGAGCGCGAGACACGCGCCCATCACGCAGATTTCCCCGATCTGTCCCACGGGCACAGGCTCATGTTGCTTGTCCACAATCAGAATGCGGCGGTTTGCAAACGGAACCCCGATGGGGATTCCCTCCTCGGCGGAGAGCGGATGATCCACAACATGGTAGGTGCAACTGGCCGTGATCTCGGTGGGGCCGTAGTGGTTCACGAACAGCGCCGAAGGCAGGTTGTCCTGCCAGATCCGCAGGTCTTTCGCGGGCATGACCGCCCCCGTAAAAAACACCTTGTTTACGGTTTCCAGCTTCACCACTGAAAACACGTCCATTCCCACGCAGAGGCTCAGTGCCGCGGTCACCCAACACAATGTTGTGATGCGCTGCTCGTTGCAGTATGCAAAGAGCTTGGCGGGCAGAGAAAACAGTGTCTTCGGAATCAGCGCCGTCCGGGCGCCGGTCACGAGCGGCAGATAGAGGTCGCGGATGGCCGCGACGTAGTCAAGCGGGGCTTGGGAACCGAAGACATCGTCCCCCTTGATCCCAAACGTCCGGGCGAAGGTTTCTAAATAGTCCATAACCGCGCGGTGCGGTGTCACAACACCCTTCGGTACACCCGAAGAACCTGATGTAAAGAGCACATAGAGCGGATCCAAATCGGTCAAGGCGCTTCGGCGACGCGAAAGTTCTTCCTCGTCCACGGGCGCGTTTCCGATGTCCGCAAAGTACACAACGGGGCCCTCATATCCAAGTTCAGCGACGGACACGCGGCAGTCCCGGCCCAAGACCAGTGCCGCGGGTTTGACCGTATCCAGAATCAACCGCAGGCGGAAAATCGGCAGGTCGTCGCTCAGCGGTACATAAAAACACCCGGCGGAAGCCACCCCGAGGTAGAGCGCCGGGACAAACACATTGCGGCCCGACAACACGACCACAGGCCGCCCACTCTCTGTGATACGACACAACAGGCTGCCCGCGCGCCGCGCGTACAGCCTGAGCTGCTCAAAAGTGAGCGTGTCAAATTGATCCCGGTACGCGATGGTATCCCCATACGCTTGCGCACCGTCTAAAGCGTCCAATATCGTCTGCGCCATAGCCTTTTCGCCCCCGCCCGAGTATACCACAGCGGGGTTTTCTTGTAAAGTAGGGAGCGACGCCCTCGTCGCCCCCTACCAATGAACCGTGCTTTGTTTACCGAGTTCCGTGGTCCTGGTCACATACACAGCCTCTCAATGGCCATTGTATACCCTTCAAACCCATACCCCGCAAAACAGTCAATGCACGCCGCCCGCACATACGAGACACGCCGAAACGCCTCCCGCTCGTCAACCTTCGACAGGTGTACCTCCACGGTCGGGATGTTTACCGCCTTCAGCGCGTCGAGGATCGCCACACTCGTGTGCGTATACGCGGCGGGGTTGATCACTATGCCGTCAAAGCGCCCGTAAGCGTCTTGGATCGCGTCGACAATCGCGCCCTCGTGGTTGCTTTGAAAAAAGCTCGGCGTAATCCCCCGCTCGGTGCAGACCTTGGTGATGTACGAGACCAGCGCGTCGTAGGTCTGCGCGCCGTAGATCTCGGGCTCGCGAAGACCGAGCAGGTTTAAGTTCGGGCCGTTGATGATCAATATGTTCATAGGAAACCTCCAAGCTGGCACTTCGTCAAGATGTGATCCATCTGATCTGAAATGCTTCCGGAAACGTTACACTGAATGTCGCAGATACTTTCATAGATTGGCAAGCGTTCCGTGTACAGCCGCCACAGCGCATCCGGGTCGGCCGACAGCGGTCGATCGTCTGTGGCCAGTTCCGCAAGCTCTCGGCTCAGGAAGATCACCCTTCCATTTTGCCGCAGCGCGTCTCGGTTTTCCGGGCGCAGGACGCTGCCGCCGCCGGTCGCGATGACTTGACCGCCCGTCTTTGTGACCTGCGCGATGACCGCCTGCTCGACATCCCGAAAGGCTGCTTCGCCATCACGCTCTATGATCTCCGCCGGGGTTTTTCCGCAGTGTTCAAAAATCACCCGATCCGTGTCGACAAAGGGTCGATCCAGCCGCGCGGCCAGCATCGTACCGATTGTGGTTTTGCCGCAGCCCGGCATCCCGACAAGCACGAGGTTTGTGAGTTTGGCTTCGAGCTCACGCAATACACGCTCGATGGTCTCCGTTGTGGCCGCCTCATCGGTATCCATGTCAAAAAACAGCCGGTGGGCGTAGGCCGCTTGCGCCACAAGCATCGGAAGTCCTCCGGCGCAAGGCAAACCCGCTCTTTCCGCTTCGAGCCGCAGCGCCGTTTTGATGGGGTTGTAAACGACGTCGATCACCGCGCACAAGTGCGGCAGTCGGGAGAGCTCCACCGGGCTCTGCCCGTTGTGCGGGAACATACCCACGGGCGTGGTGTTCACCAAAATCTCCGCGTCGGCGTGCCTTTCCAGGTTTCCATAGTGGTTTTCCCCGCTGCGGGACACTTTGATCACCGCGCGCGCGCCCTCATCTCTCGCATAGGCCCCCACAGTCTTGGAGGTGCCGCCGCCGCCGAGGATCAGCACTTTTTTCCCTTGGAAACTGAGTCCCATACGGCGCACCGTAAACGCGAAACCCAACACATCCGTATTGTAGCCGTACAGTGTCCCGCCGCGATTGACAATCGTGTTCACACAACCGATGTCGCGGGCGCGCTCGTCGACAACACAGTGGGCCATCACGCGCTGTTTGTAGGGAATCGTCACCGTGAGGCCGCAAAAATCCGCTTCTTGCAGAAAATCATCGAGCTCTTCCGGCGCGATCTCTTTTAAAACGAAGTCGGGGTTACCGAGCGCGCGGTGAACAAAGGGGGAATGGCTGTGGGTCAGGTGTTCCCCGATGAGTCCGTATTTCATACCTCTGTATAGCACCCCAAAAACACAAATTTCTCGCTGCCGCTTTCGAGTTGAGAGAACAGATTGAGCACGGCGTTGTCGTAGACGGAAATGTCGAGCTCAAAGTAGAACATGAACTCAAAATCTCGATCCGGCAGCGGGCGGCTCTCAAGTTTGGTCAGGTTGATGCCGAGCGCCGAGAACTTCGCCATCGCGTGGTAAAGTGAGCCGGGCTTGTGCGGCAGCGTCATCAGCAAGCTGATTCTCTTGGCGCCCGGATAGATTTCGAGCTTTTTTGAGATGCAGATGAAGCGCGTGTAGTTGTTCTCGTTGTTCTGGATGTTTTCACTGAGCAGCTCGAGCTGATAGAGCTCGGCGCACTGGACGCGGGACACGGCGGCGACTGTGGGGTCGTCTGACTCAGCGACCATTTTTGCCGCAACGGCTGTGTTTTCGCAAGAGACAATCTTAACGCCCGGCAAACGCTTCAAAAACTCACTGCACTGCCCGAGCGCTTGCTCATGAGAGTAAATCGTGCGGATGTCTTTCAGTTTG
>CAYWWF010000030.1:10721-12726 GCA_964461745.1 uncultured Oscillospiraceae bacterium
CAAGCCGCCGTGGAGTTGGCCCCCTCGGTGCCCTGACAGGCCACTTGCGCGCTCTTCGGGAAGAGCTGCGGTGTGTTTGAGAGCGCCTGCGTGATGTTTTCCGCCGTTTCAGACCCGGACGAAAGCAGCCCGGTCTGATGCGCGCGCGAGAGGTCAAAAACAGTGGTAAACAAGATTTTTGTGTAACCCGCCAGGATGTCGTCCTGGTTTTTCGTGAGACGGCTGATGATCTCCCGTTCGCGCGCGCTGTTTTGGACAGGCAATTTCTCTTGTCTCTTGATTTCGGCGACTTGCTCAATCAAAGCGATGCGTTTTTCAAACAGATCACGGATCTCGTCGTCGAGTCCGTCGATTTGATGTCTTAAGTCCTGCAAATTCATTCCGGATTTCCTCCCAGTAGAATATCATATAAAACAATCGCAGTCGCCGCCGCAACACAGGGTACGGCTCTGGGCACAATACAGGGGTCGTGTCGGCCCTGAATCAACAGCGTCACGGCTTCCCCGCTTTCCAAGTTCACAGACGGCTGCGGCAAAAAAATCGAGGGTGTGGGCTTCACCGCCGCCCGAAAGATCAGCGGCATACCGTTTGAGATGCCGCCCAAAATACCGCCGCCGTGGTTGGTTGTCGTCGTGATCCGCCCATCCTCCACGGTAAACGCGTCGTTTGCCTCATGGCCATACATCTGAGAAAGCGCAAAACCCGTGCCGAACTCCACGCCTTTGACGGCGGGAATGCCAAAGAGCGCGTAAGACAGCCGCCCCTCGAGCGTGTCGAACATTGGGTCGCCGAGGCCCGCCGGGAATCCCAGCACGCCGCACTCCACAACCCCGCCGATGGAGTCATGCCGCCCTGCGGTCTCCTCCATGCGGGCCACCATCGCCATCCCGGCGTCAGGGCTCAGTGTCGGGAAGGCCCGGAGCTGTAAGTCTTCTTTGGTAAGCCCCACCGGGTCGAAAGGCGTGTCACACACGTCGCCGACACGATAAATGTGCGCGCCGACGAAGACACCACGCGCGCGGAGTAGCTGAAGGCAAACCGCCCCGGCAAAACACAGCGGCAAGGTCAGTCTACCCGAAAAGTGGCCGCCGCCGCTCGGGTCGTTATGCCCCCGGTGCTTTACAAAGGCTGTGTAATCGGCGTGGGACGGGCGCGGAATCAGCGCCATATCCGCATAGTCCCCCGGCTTTACGTTTTTGTTTTCAAACGTAGCACAGAGCGGTGCCCCGCAGGTCCTTCCGTTTATGATGCCGCTGAGAACATGGGGCGTGTCGCTCTCCCGGCGCGGGGTGGAGTACTTAGCCTTACCGCCCGCGCGTGTTTCCAGAAAGCGAGCGATCTCTTCCATGTCCAGCGCGTGCCCGGCGGGCAGACCGTCGATCACAACCCCAAGGCCCTCCGAGTGGGACTGCCCGAAAATTTGCACGCGCAAGTGTTTACCCAGAGACGAGGACATCGACTTTCCCTCCCAACTGCCGGTAGTGATCAAAAAACATCGGATAGGATTTGTTCACGGCCCCAGCGCCGCGGATCCAAACAGGCGCCTCGCAAACAGTGGCCGCGACCGCCGCGCTCATCACAATCCGGTGGTCGCCGCAGCCGTCCACAGTACCGCCGCGCAGTTTTGGTTTTCCTTGTATGCGCAGTCCGTCTTCGGTCACCTCTATGTCGGCCCCGAGGGCGGTAAGCATCTGACAAGTCGCTTCCAGCCGGTCACTTTCTTTGATTCTCAGCCGCTGCGCGCCATAAATCACGGTCTCACCCCGCGCCACAGCGGCCACGGTGGCCAGCACCGGCACCAAATCGGGGATCTGCGTCGCGTCGATGGCATAGCCCACAAGCGGCTGCCCGAAACGCCGGAGCAGCGAAACAATTTTGGCGTCCCCCTGCTTTGACTCAGGATTTAGTCCCAGCACCGAAACCTGCCCGCCGAGGGCGCTCACACTCAGAAAAAACGCGGCGTTGGACCAGTCGCCCTCGACACGGTAGTGTCCGGGCGTTTGGT
>CAYWWF010000031.1:0-12622 GCA_964461745.1 uncultured Oscillospiraceae bacterium
CCCATTTATTTATAGGAGGGAAATTATGTTCAAGCTGACAAAGTCCAGCGTACTTGCTCTGTTGCTTGCCTTTGCGATGATCTTTACGCTCGTCGCGTGCACCGGCAACAACGACACCACCAGCCCGTCTCCGGATGGCGGCGCGACCGACACAACGACACCGCCCCCGGCCAGCGACAATCCCCCCCCGGCCGAGCCCGTTGACATTACGTACACCACCTATCGCGTGGGTGCCCACGTTTCCGCGAAGTCCGAGAGCATCATTCTCGACGCCTTCCGCGCCCAGTACGGCGACAGCATCAACCTCATCGTCGAAGAACTGCCCGGTGACGATGCCTATGTTGAAAAAATGAAGGTTCTGGCTGCGTCCAAGGATCTGCCCGACATCGTCGAAGGCAAGCAAGGTATCATCGACTTGGCCATCAAGAACGGCCAGGCCATTGACCTCAACCCGTACTACGACGCCGACCCGCAGTTCCGCGCCGAAATCGGCGAAGCCGCCATCAAGGCCAACCTGCGTGACGGCAAGTCCTACTCCGTGTCCAACGGCGCGCAGCTCATCGGTTACTTCTACAACAAAGATATGTTCCAGCAAGCTGGCATCACCCCGGCCAAGACTTGGGACGAATTCGACAGCAACTGCGCAGCGCTCAAGAGCGCAGGCTTCACCCCGCTGGCTCTGATGACCGGTGAAAACGCCTGGACGTCCAACCTGCTCCTCTGCTCCATCATCGGTACCTCCGGCCAGACCGGCAACGACTTTATGAACACCCTCCAGCCGACCAACTACAACACGCCTGAAGTCATCGGCGCCCTTGGTCGTATGCAGAAGTACCTGAAAGACTACACCACCGCCGACGCGCTCGGTGCCGGTTATGCCAACGCGGCCAACAACTTCTTGCAGGAAAAAGCCGCGATGATCGCCAACGGCCCCTGGATGACCCCGGACTTCTCTGACACCGAAAAGGCTGCTGCCGGTTTGGCCGGTAAAGTGGGCGTTGCCCTCTATCCTGAAGACGGCATCGTCTCTCAGTATGAAGTCGGTTATATGGTTTGCGCGAAGGATCCCGCGAAGGTCGAAGCCGCTGTTACCTTCTTGAAGTTCAAAACCGGCGCTTACGCGCAGAAAGTCATGCTCGAAGAGAACGGCACCCTGCCGCTGACCAACAACGTGGAAATGACCGACGCGTTCAAAACGGCCAATCCGTTGATCGTTGACCTCATCAACGTCGCCGGTGCTGCGAAGTACCACTACGCCAACCTCGACAACACCGCGTTCCCGAACGTCATGGATCAGTTCGCGAAATACTATCCTGACCTCTCCAGCGGCACCATCTCCGCTGAAGAAATGGCAACGAAACTGACGGAAGCCGCTTCCAAAGGTTAATCGCAACGCATCAAACAGCTAAGGCTTCACTTTTCCCCTAGGTTTGTCTGACATCTTTACCATACGGCGTGACCTCGTTGTACAAGGCGCTTGCCTTATGGAGGCCACGCCGTATGTGTAAGGACACTCCCAATTGTATACTTAACTAGAACAATGATTAACCGTTTGACCCTTTCCCATTGAATCTGTAACAGACAAATCACGCCTGCGTGATGGCGACCGGCCTATGCGGCGTTTAACGATTCGCTCCTGCGCTCAACCGCAACAAGAGACAATAACGAGACAGGCGTAATACAATGCATCCTACAATCCTCAAAAAAGACCTTTCGTCTTCCTAAGAAAGGAGGGACGCGCGATGGTACGAAATCGAAAATGGATTGCCATTTTCCTCACACCGGCAACGGCCTTGTTTCTTTTCGTCTATGCCGTCTCGATTGTCATACTGTTTGGTACGTCCTTTGCCGATTGGACCATTGGTTCGGAGATTCAACTTCAGGGCATCGGCAATTTTGTCAGTCTACTCAAAGACGGCGACTTCTTGCAAAGCGTCGTCAACACTCTCATTTGGATTGTCTTGCAGTCCACGGTCCACGTAGCCATCGGCGTTGTGTTCGCGCTGATTTTGGCCCGCAGACGCTGGTATTTTAAATTTGCGCGCGCATCCTTTATGCTTCCGAACATCATCTCCAGCGCTGCGCTGGGCATGCTTTTCCTCAGCATCCTCAACCCGCAGTTTGGTCTGGTAAACACCCTCATACGGGCGCTGGGCGGCGGTGAGTTTTCGCACAACTGGTTTATGGACCGGGGCACCGCCTTCTGGGCCGTGACGATGACCTGGCTACCGTACGCCGCCGTTGTCTGTATCTTGGTTCTCTCGGAGATTTCCTCGATTCCCGAAGCCGTTTACGAAGCCGCTCGGGTTGACGGCGCGTCCGAGTTCCAAGCCAGCATCTACATCACCTTGCCGATGATGCGCAACATCATCGGCACCGCGACGATTCTGGCCGCAACAAGTATGCTGCAAAAGCTGGACATCATTATGATGACAACCTCCGGCGGCCCCGGCAACCGCACGCTCAACATGCCCATGTTCATTTACCAGACCGCGTTCCGAGAAAACAACTTCGGTCGGGCCAATGCCGCGGGTGTGTATTTGATCGTGTTGGGTCTGATTTGTGTGGGTCTGATCACAAAGATTTATCGCGTGGGCGAACCCAACTGAGCCCGCCTCTTGATATTGCTCTACAAAGTAAAACTTGAGTTTATTTTTGTATTTCCCCCGCCGTAGGCGGGGGAAATACAAAGAACTTATTCTCAATTTGATTGTCGGCGCAATCGCATATAAAAAATCTTGTCCGGCCTTCCGTGGCAAGCGCAATGTCTTGTCGCGCGTCCGGTACAAAGAGTGGTGACGCTAAATGGCCATGTTCCGTAAAGTGCTGTCCTTCTTGTTTTTGTCCACCATCATCATCTTGTGCCTGCTTCCGATCCTCTGGGTCTTTACCTCCTCATTCAAAGGAAACGCGGATATTCTCTCCTCCACCATGGGCTTTCCCAACGGTCTCAAGTTTTCAAACTACGAGGCGGCGTTCCGTATCGCGCCCTTGGCCCGCCTGTATCTTAACAGCATCATTGTTACCGTCTGTTCCGTGGTCATCAATCTGTTTGTCATGAGTATGGCCGCGTATGTGCTCGTGCGTTGCACCTTCAAGCTGAAGAAATTCTTCCGTGTTATGTTCTCTCTTACCTTGCTGATCCCGAGTGCAGCGATGTTGTATCCTTTATATTTGACGGTCATCAGCGTTGGGTTGTACAATAACCTCATCGGGCTGATTGTCGTTTACACAGCTTTTGGCATACCGGTCACACTCTTTATAATGATGAGCTATTTTTTGACCATACCCAAGGAATTGGAGGAATCGGCATATTTGGACGGTGCCGGATTTTTCCGCACATTTGCCCAAGTGGTGCTTCCGATTGCCAAACCCGCTTTTGCCACGGCCGGTGTGCTCCAATTCTTGCTGTGCTGGAACGAGTTCCAATTTGCGATGACACTGACCACAGGCAACGAAGCGAGAACCTTGCCGCTGGCCCTGTACTATTTTAAGAGTTCTTTTGCCAGCGACTACGGCGCGATGTTTGCGGCGACCATCCTCGTCATTATCCCCAGCATCATCGTCTACGTTCTGTTGCAGGAACAGGTGGTGTCGGGTCTGGCGGCCGGGTCGGTGAAAGAGTGAAGATGCCCGTTGAGACGGGAGGAGAAACAGGTTGTTACGAAAAATCACATCCCCGCTACGCGCCGGTTTCGGTCGTTTTGGCTCCGCCTCGGCCCGAAGCCGAGTCGTCGTATACTTTTTACTCACGATCTCTGTTTCTCTGATCATTTCGGGCACGTACATCAACCTTAGAATCTATCAGAGTATCGTCCAAAACACCTACGACAGTTTAAACGCCAATCTTCAACAAGCCGGCAAACGTTTGGACGAATCCTTCAGTCTAATTCGCAACACGACCATCGGTTTGGCTTCGAACAATAGCGTCCGATCTTGGCTGGCCGACTATGACCTGTTTGACCATGGGAACTCGTCCTATACCATTCGTCAAGCGTTTGAAAAAGAGCTGCGTGGTAGCCTCGCCTACAACAGCGCCTGGTCGTTGCAACTGCTGACTACCGTCACAGTATTTAGCGACGATCAGGAACTGTTGCAGATTTATACGAAGCCCATGATCGTCGAACAACTCCGCCGTAATACTTCGGAAGTGTATCAGCGCATTCACGACAGCGCGGATCAGTATATATTTGACATTGCTCCCTCCCCGCATGACCGCACGATCTACCACGCCCGAAAGCTTGTAAACCCAATCGATAATCAGAGCACTCTGGTCATCCTTGTGGGCACGGAAGAGACACTTCTTGAAGATAAATATGCGGATATGCTGCCAATGGACGGCTCAAAGGCGTTTTTGTTTGACGAAAACGGCGTTGTCTTTTCAAGCAACGACAAATTGTACGTAGGCCGTACACTTACGCCCGAGATTTTGTCCTCTCCGTCCAACCGTTTTGTTGACGTGTCTCTTGAAGACATGAAGTATGTTTCGTCTTACTGCAACCTCAATTACGACGGTCTTCGGTTTGCCGTCATGGTGCCCAAAAACGTGTTCAACTCTCAGGTGTACCGCAACATGAGTTCGTTCATCCTGGTCTCTCTGGGGCTGATTGCGGTGCTGATCGCGCTGAGTGTTTGGCTTTCCCTGCGCTCTACGCTGTTCATCAAGGATTTGATCGTCAGCATGAACCGGCTCAGCGAAGAGGACTATGACGTGAAAATGCCCCACTATCATGTCAAGGCCCAGGATCATCTTTCGGACACATTCAATGAAATGACGCAAAAGATCAAGTATCTCATCAACGAAACCTATCAAAAGCAGCTTTTAATCAAGGAAATGGAGATCAAGTTTTTACAGTATCAAATGAATCCCCATTTTCTGTTTAATGTGCTTTTGACCATACAAATGAAGGCCAAGCTCAGTTCGGACGAAACCATCTACAAAATGGTCGACTCCCTCTCCGCGCTCCTACGTGCCAGCATCTACACCGACAATACGGCTAAAATCACCATCGAACAGGAGCTAGAGTACGCCGGTTTCTACCTCTATTTGCAGGAGATGCGCTTTGGCGACAAGCTCAGCTATCACATTCACGTCGAAGACCCCGCACTTTTGTCCTGTTATATTCCAAAGCTTGCGGCGGAGTCCATCGTAGAAAACGCTGTAATCCATGGCATTGAGGAAAATATCGACCACGCCCACGTTAACATTTCCGTCTATCCGGACGGTGAGAACATCTGTATTGAGATCTCCGACAACGGCGTTGGTTTTGACTTAGAAGCGGTACTCAATCAAACCGAAGACGATGTGCGAAAACGCAACGGCAAACACAATAAAATTGGGCTGAAAAATACCGACCAGCGTTTGAAACTGATTTACGGCTCGGAGTTTGGCCTGCAAATCAACACGCAAAAGGGCAAAGGCACACTCGTAAAGATTGTGATTCCGGTGGACAGGGGGGGATGATTCTTTGTATTCGGTTTTGCTTGTAGACGACGAAAAGAGCATTCGGACAGGCATCCGCAGCATCATAGACTGGGAGCAATTGGACTGCGAAGTTATCGCGGAGTGCGGCAACGGCATCGAGGCCCTGGACTTTGTACGAAGCCACCCTGTGAACATTGTCGTATGCGACATCAAGATGCCTAAGATCGACGGCATAGAAACCGCGCGTGAACTCATGAAACTGGATCCCAAGATCAAGGTCATTATCCTTACGGCCTATTCGGACTTTGCTTACGCCCAGGCGGCCATCCGGGAGCAAGTGGTCGGCTTCGTTGTGAAACCCGATTTTGCGCGCGAACTGCCGCGGGCGATTGAACACGCCAAATCTCTTATCAGCAGCGAACGCAACGTCCAGAATGATCTGCGGCAACTGCGTCACATGATTGAGGACACGCGAGAGCAAAACATCGCCGGCTATCTGTTGGAACTGGCCACAGACACCGTCAAAGATGTAGCGATATTGGAAAAAATCGCAGCCCAAATAAACGCCTGGCAACAAAACTATTGCGCTTTGCTGTTTGAAATCGTGCCGGAGTCGGACACGGACTCCGCGCAAAAAACTACGCCCGACGCCTTTGCGCTGCTCAAAGACTACGCGTCCATCGTGCTCAAAAGCTATAAGTTCTGGTTTGTCGCGGCCGACAAACATGTGTGTCTGATGGTACTTTTCCTGAATGAGCCTGTGGAAGAGATTCCACGCCGCACGCAGACACTCTGCAAAGACATCCTGTCGATGGCGCGTGAATTCCTGGGCGTCGCCGTCAAGGTTGGGATCAGCTCTCCGTCAGTCGATCTGATGCAACTACCCAAACTGTATCGCGAGGCCATGACGGCCCTCTCCGGCCTGCACGGTTCCATCAGCATCGCGCAATTTGTCAAAAGCATGATCCCCACTGTGCCTTCACTGGATCTGGACATCAATTCACACCGGGATCGAGTTTTGGAGTCCATTCGCACCTGCGACAGCGCCTCGTGCATCGCCGCCTACGAACGCTATGTCGAAGAGGCTATGCAAAACAAGGTTCCGTTTGAAAAAATTAAGATCGGTGTCATTGTCATCCTCTCGGCCGCTTTCCTGGAGCTTTCGGCGCAAGACATGACATTGGACGATCACAGATCCCGGGAAGAGGCCATTTACCGCAGCATTTTTTCCAGCCGTTCACTCTACAGTCTTCAGCGTATCGGTCGCCGAGCGCTGGATTATGTGCTGCAATACGTCGTGCGCAAAGAAACAGGTCTGAGTCTACTCGTGCGAGAAACCAATCGCTTCATTCGTGAAAACTACAACCGGGAAATCAATTTGGACACCATCGCGTCCACGCTGCATGTGAGCAACAGCTATTTAAGCCGCCTGTATAAAAACGAAATGGGTTTTTCCATCGTTGAGAGCATCAACCGGTTTCGCATACAAGTGGCCAAGGAACTTTTGGAGAATCCTTCCATGCGCATTTTTGAAGTCGGTGTCGCCGTCGGCATTCATGACCCCGGTTATTTTACACATGTATTTACGAAGTATGCCGGTTGTAGCCCCAAAGAGTACAAAGCTCGCCTGGGCTGAGGGCATAAACTTGTAAAAAACGTGCAACATAGAGCAAAATTTTTCATTCATTCTTGTCCATCTTATTGGTACTATATGAGTGGAGAGTTTTAACTTTTTCTATATTTTAACAAAGGAGAACTGTGTATGAAAGCGAAAATTCCCTCGCGCCTCGTCTCCCTGCTTCTCACTGTGGCCATGCTGATTACCTGCCTGTCCGGCTTGGTCATCACCGCCGGTGCGGAAGAGCTTCCGCTCTATGTGGAGGTTACGCAACATCCCGGTAACGCCAATGTTCCCGTCAATCTCTCGGCCATTGGCGACCTGGACTGGGCACACCCGAGTTCCAACACCGTCCGTATGGAGAACCCTCCGAGCGGCGCGCTCATCTCCTACAAAAACCTCAGTACTTACCCCAACTCCCAGCAAAGTGACAGCCCCTTCCGCATGAGCTGGACCGGCGGTACGCCCACAGCGACCGGCACCAACAGCCGTTTGGGCCTCGTGTTCAACTCGGACGTCTCGATTGAGACCCTGCCGGGTGTGGAATGCGGTTACTCGTTCACTGTGGCGCCGATGCCCGTCGACGGTTCCCTCCAGTTCCTGACCAACGGCTGGAACGTCTCCCGCAAGCTTACGATCACCGACACCGACACCGGCGCGGTGCTCTATGCCGACGACCTCTCCGTTACGGATTCGACCGCTCAGTTCTACAAAGTCAACCTCGCGAAAGACCAGAGCGTCACGGTCAAAGCCGTCTTCACCGGCAAGAGCCACGCGTACGGCAACGTGACCCTGAACGCGGTCATGATCTCCTCCAAGCAAATCGCTGACAAACGCGCCCTGACCGCAGCCTTGGCCGCGGCGGACGCGATCAATCGCGGTGCCTTCACCGTAGCCAGCCTGGCGGTTTTGGATACAGCCGTCACGGCGGGCCGTGCCGTAGCCGCGAGTGAGACCGCCGCGCAGACGGAAATCAAAGCCGCTGCCGAGGCCATTCAAGCCGCTCTGAACGCGCTGGAAGCCAAACCGCCTCAGGTGTCCTACGTAACTTACAGCGGCGGCGCCGGCAGCGTACCCGTAAATCTCACCACTTTGGGCGACATCGACTGGATGTATTTCAATGACCCCGATGTGCGCAAAGCCCCTGGTGACAATTCCCTGATCTCCTACCGCAACCTGAACACCAGCTACGCCATGTCCTTCCAAGGTGACAGCATCTTCTCCACAAGCTGGACTGACGGTGCCACCACAGCCACCGCCACAGGCTTGACGCGCGGTCGTGTTTTCAACTCCAGCACAAGCGGCACCACCGTTACCGGCGAGTGCGGATTTGAGACGACCATCGCCGCGCTGCCGCAGGACGCCTCCATTTGGGTTTACAACAACATTTGGCACGCAACGCGTAGCTTCACCGTTTATGACGCGGATTCAAACGAAGTTCTGTACACCGATACGATGAGCATTGCGGGTGACTCGAACTCGCTGCCGCGCGTCTACCGGATCAACGGCGAAAAGGGCAAATCCTACCGCATCAAGTCCGTGATGACGGCCAAGACCCACAACTATGGCAACGTCACCTTAAACGCCGTAGTCGTGAACTCTTACCTCTGGGCCGACAGAAGCGCGCTGGACGCGAAAATCACCATGGCCGCCGGGCTCAATCGCAACGACTATACCACCGCGAGCTTCGCCGCGCTGGATGAGGCGCTGAACACCGGACGCACTGTGTCGAGTGATTACAAATCGACCGCGGCTATGATTTCCGAAGCTGCCGCGGCCATCGTCACCGCCATGGACGCCCTGGTTCCCCGCTTCAACGTGACCCCCGAGACCATGGCGACACTTATCGCCAACGCGTCCGGCGCCGACCTGAACGTCTATACGGCCGCTTCCCAGAACGCTTTGACGCAGGCCATCTCCGCCGCGCAGACCGCTCTTGACAACAACACAAACATGGTTGTTGCTTATGGCGCACTTGTGGGCGCTGTCCGTGCCCTTGTCCCCTCCGGCCAGTACACCTACCAGACCATGTCCGGCCTTACCGGTTCCTTTGGTTGGGACGGCGACAAACACGCGCCGATTGCCTACATTGATGGCTCCTACCGTCTGCGCGATGGCGGCACCCGTTACATCACCTTTGGCGTGCCGAACATTCCGAGCAAGATCGATTGGACGCTGGCTGAAGGCTATCTGCCCTGCTATGTCAGTGCGTTTGAAACCGCCAATCTGAACGTCTCGATTGAGAATTTCGCCGACAAACTGATCTTCAATGATAATCCCTTCGAAGTCACCTATTCCCGCATGACCGTCACGAACAAGACCGAAGTCACGCAGATTCTGCCGCCGGTTTCCACAGCGCTGGTGCCCCTGAACGCGAGCGCGGAAGAACTGTTTGTTGCCCCGGGCGAAACCGTGGTTCGTGACTACGCCATCTTCTCCGATCGCTTCGGCGGCTCTTATGCCTTCCCCTCCGACACCGCGCTGGGCGCTGCGGGCGGCTATGATGAGCATTACGCCCACATGAAAGCGTACTGGGAAGACAGAGTTTCCGACATCATCGACCTTGATCTGCCGGACAACGAACTCGTCAACGCCTATAAGGCCGGTTTCATCTTTACCCACCTGATCAAGGACGCCGATGCGTTACACGTCGGTGAAAACGGTTACGACATGCTCTTTGACCACGACACGATGGGTATTGTTGCCACCCTTTTAACCCTCGGCGACTACAAAGACGCCCGGACCTTCCTGCTGACACTGCCGGCTGAAGCGCAGTACATCGACGCCAAGTGGAAATACAGCTGGCCCTTCGCGCTGTATTACCTCAAGAGCGGTGACAGTGACTATGTGAAGACCCGTTACAGCGTCATCCGCAGCAACACGCGCGAAATCCACACCGACCGTATCACCGTGAACGGCGTACCCTACAGTGGCATTATGAAATCCACGTTCAACATCGACTCTCAGGGTTACTGGCTCATCGACGACTGGTCGTCACTGTTTGGCTTGTCCACTTACGCCTGGCTGAGCGAAGAGCTCGCGAAGACCGAGACCGATGAAACGCAGATCCAGTACTATCTTGACGAGGCTGCCTGGGCCCTGGCGGAGTACGACGACCTGCTGGCCGTTGTTGACAAACAGCTGGAAGAGACGCTGGAGAAATACGACTTAAACTATCTCCCAGTTTCCATCCTTGAGCCGAACACCGCAAACCGCTGCGCCGATCCGCGCGACGCCAACTGGGCCGCCCACCTCCTGTTTGGCCGCTGGGCCTGGGACGGTTACCTCTTCGGCGCGCGTCAGGAAGGTCTGAACCTCGATCTCATCGACGACACCTACACCTATGGCTTCGACCGCCTTGCTGGCATCTTGCCCTCCTATGACTTTGGCGGTTACCCGCATGGCTTCTATTCCAGCGCTTACAACGCCGGTTACGGCAGCGCCGGTCTGCGCGGCACCGAGTGGCGCGACAGCGGCATCAAGGCCTACCAGTTTATGATCAACTACGCGCAGAGCAGCCCCTACGGTTGGTGGGAAGGCGTCAACTATCCCACAGCCTCTAACCCCTGGAGCATCGCCGACTCTTCGAACGGCGGCGTGGGTGCCACACCGGGCGGCGGCGGTTCCTGCCAGCACATGTGGGGTCAGTCTGTTGCCTCGAAGATGCTCGTGGACGCTTTGGTCAGCGAGACCGGCAACCGCGATCTGATCCTTGGCCGCGGCGTGCCCGCTGAGTGGCTGTTTGACGGCGAGCATTACAGTGTCAGCAATTTCCCGATTTCTTACGGCAAACGTTTTGGTTATGACCTCTCTGTCGAAGACAAGACCGTAACCATCACCTTCACCGGCGACAAACCTGAAGGCTGCTATTACATCGATCTGCCGGCCGCCATCGGCAACATCGCCTCGGTCACCGGCGGCAGCTTTGACTTCGAGTCCGGCCGTGTCACGGTGGAAAACACCACGGACACTGTAACCATCACGCTGAAGAAATACCCGGCTGATAGCCGCGAATTGAAGAAATCCATCACCAGCGCGCAGAAGGTTGATACAAGCCTTTACACCAAAGCCAGTGTCAAGCGCCTCACGGATGCCATTGCCACCGCGCAAGACTATATTGCCAATGGCGCCAACCAGGCTACCTTTGACGCCGCGCAAGCCGCGATTGCCAGCGCCGTTGCCGCGCTCGTACCCTACGAGAAGTATAAGGCCTTCTTTGGTTACACAGCAGGTAATCGCAACAACGACTACACCTTCGGCCAGACCTCTGACCAGGTTAGACGTTACCAGACCTTCACCATGAATGCCACTGAGACCTCGACGCGCATCAATCTGCGTGTGACCAAGCGTGGCTCGCCTTCTGACCTTATCGTTGAACTCTGGAGCGCCAGAAACGGCGTGCCGCAGACGATGCTGAAGACAGTTACCGTGCCGGTGTCTGAGGTAAACGGCAACGGCATTACGACCGTTAACTTTGTCTATGACTTTGTGGCCGGCCAGCAATATGCCCTGGCACTCAGTCAAGTGACAAAGAGCAACTCTAACAACTACAACTGGACAACCATGCTCCCGCGTGTTGCGACCGAGCAGTTTGGTAAGTACACCGGTACCGCCTGGGTCGCTGAAAACAATCTGGGTACCGGCTGGATGGAGATCGAAAGCTATCTCTACACCAAGCGCGAGCTTGAAAGCCTGATTGAGAAATTCGAGCCGATGGTAAAAGCAGGTTCCGAACAAGCGGCTGTGCTCATCGACGCTGCGGTTGTTCTTGAAAACGCCGACGCCACTGCGGAAGAAGTCGCCGCGGCCTACGCCGCGATTGAGACGGCTTTCTACAGCCCGGTACAGAAGCTCACTCTCAACGTACCCGCGAATGTGCGCATCGCTCGCGCCACCACCCAAAACATTAACATCTCTTGGAACCCGGCCTCCTACTTGGCGGGTCTGTCCGTGGCCTCCTCCAATTCTTCTGTGGTCACCGCGACGATCTCTGCCAACAACCTGGGTGCGGCCACCATTCGTTTGACCGCTCTCAGAACCGGCACCGCTGTTGTCACCGTGAAAGCCAACGACGGCACCGGCACTGTGGCAGCAATGCTTGTCACCGTGAGCTAATCTCGTTTTCTCATCATCCTTCCTTGGAGAACCACCGAGGGCTGCAGCGGCAATTGCCGCTGCAGCCCTTTGGTATCAAAGAATCACAATGCTTAATTCTTGACAAGTTTTACTTCGGACTGAGGGCCGGAAACGTCGATTATCTGAAAAAAACCGGCGAGTTGGGTTTCTTCGATGCGCAAGTCTCCGGAAAAAATAAAGTCAGTTTGTTTTTTCGCCAGTGGCGAAAACTCTGCAAGGCTTTTTTCAGACTGTCATAAAAGCCTATCCTAGGGCTAGTGTTCAAAAAGTATCGGAGGGAAAAGAGTGAAAATGGTGTGCTGAATCCTTTTTTCGCGTTTAAATCCATCTGCGTGAAGACAGGCGCGCTCGCGCGCCGCACAGGCTGGCGACTTTGTCTACAGCCTCCCAGGGGCTGTATCACAACGCAAAAAGTGATACAGCCCCTTCCCCATGCCTGAAAA
>CAYWWF010000032.1:0-12548 GCA_964461745.1 uncultured Oscillospiraceae bacterium
GTCCTTCCCGTCGACAGAGATGATCTGGTCGCCGGGCAGAATCCCAGCCTTTTGCGCCGGGCCGCCCGCGACAAGCGAGGAGACGAACAGGCCGCGCCGAATGTCGATACGGATGATGATACCGATGCCCACATAAGGTTCGAGCGAGGGGAAGGCCTCTTCGTACTCTTCCTTAGTAAAGTAGTGGCTGTAACGGTCCAGGTCGGACATCATGAGGTTCACGAGTTTTCGATAGAGTGTCGGGTCTTCGGCGAGAATTTTGGCCAGCGCGTCGCCGAGCGGGTCGTTGGACTGACTGTCGATCGAATAGTTGTAAATCAGGTTGTCCAGCTCAAACAGTCGGTCGAGTGCGTCGTAGTCGGGTTTTGCGCTCGTCTCGGCAGCCATTGCCGTCGAAAATACGGAAAACAACAGAGACAGGCAGAGCAAAAGTGCCAAATAAGACAGCGCGCGGCCCTGGCGGCGGGTGGACTTACGGGAAACGGGACAGACGTTCATCATTTCCTCCTCATGCGGCGCTGAACCGGGCGTCGAGCGTTCAGCAAGTGTTGACGGACGTATTGGGATCAAAAAGCCTCGCAGCGTGCTGCCAAGCCTTGCAGCGTGTGACCAAAGCCTCGCAGAGTTTTCCGCCCGTCGGCGGAAAATAAAGTTCAATCTGTTTTTCCGGTGACATGTGCGGCAGAAAAACTGCCACAAACCCAATCTCTATGAAAAAATCTCGATTTTTACATCTTTTCCGGTGCCCCGATCCCCAGCAGTTCCAGCGCGTTGCGAAGGACTTGTCGGGTGCCCTCGGCGAGCTTTAAGCGCGCCAGCAGCAAGGGTTCCTCCGCACCGCGGATGCGCTGGGTGTGGTAAAACCGATGGAACGCGCCGGCAAGCTCCACGACATAGCGGTTGATGCGCGACGGGTCAAACGCGCGCGCGGCCTTTGTGATCTCCTCGGGATACTGCGCGAGCATCCGCAGCAGCTCGCGTTCGGACTCCGCGGTCAGCAGGGACAGATCCAGGCCCGCGACGCTCGGCGGCGCAAAGCCCTCGGCGGCCAAGGTTGAAAGCAAGCTGCAAATGCGCGCGTGGGCGTACTGCACGTAGTAGACGGGGTTGTCCGAGTCCTGCCGAACAGCCAAATCCATATCGAAGTCCAGATGGGAGTCCGATTGGCGGTTGTTGAAGAAGAAGCGCGCGGCGTCCACAGGAATCTCATCGAGCAGATCGGACAGCGTAATCGCGCGGCCCGTACGTTTGGACATGCGCACCACCTCGCCGTCACGGATCAGCCGCACAAGCTGCATCAGCACAAACTTCAGGCGATTCGGATCAAGTCCCAGCGCCGCCATCGAGGCCGGGAAACGCAGCGTGTGTCCATGGTGATCCGCGCCGAAGATGTCGATGACAAGGTCAAAGTTGCGGCGCTCCAATTTGTCGCGGTGGTAGGCCACGTCGACCGCGTAATAGGTCATAAAGCCGTTTGATTTGCGCAGCACATCGTCACGGTCCGCACCGAGTTCGGTTGCGCGCAACCAGAGGGCCCCGTCCTTTTCATAGGTGTGGCCCATCTCTTTGAGCTTTTCGATGGTCTCTTCGACGTAGCCGCTCTCATGGAGTTCCGACTCCTTAAACCATCGGTCGTATTGAATACCATAGCGCGTGAGGTCACGCTGCATCCGCTCGACGTTGCACGGCAGCGCGAAGTCCACAAGCGTCTTGCGGCGCGTATCTTCGGGCGTGTCCAGAAGGCTCTGTCCATGCTCCTGGATGAACGCCTCGGCCAGCTCCAATACATCCGCGCCGTGGTAGCCGTCTTCGGGAAACGGCGCGTCCACACCGCACTGTTTCAAGTAGTGGGCCTCCAGAGAACGGCCTAGGAGATCCACTTGGTGTCCGGTGTCGTTGAGATAAAATTCACGGTGCACCTGATAGCCCGCGCGCGTGAGCAGGGAGGCCAGCGTGTCGCCTAAGACGCCGCCGCGCGCGTTGCCGATGGTCATCGGGCCGGTCGGGTTGGCCGAGACAAACTCAACCATCACGCGGCGTCCCGCGCCTTCGTTGACAAATCCGTAGGCGTCGCCTTCGGCCTCGATCACACGCGGTACTTCTGCGTACCAAAGCGGGGAGAGGCGCGCGTTTAAGAAGCCCGCGCCGGCCGCCTCGAGTGAGGAAAAGTAGCTGCCTTCAAGGTGTGCGTGAGAAATCAACGCCCCGGCGATGTCCCGGGGCGCTTTTTTGAGCGCACGGGCACTGGCGAGCGCAAAGTTCGACGCCCAGTCACCAAAAGACGGATCACGCGGCGCGTCGATCTCCGGTGTGAGGCTGAGCGCCTCGGTATCCGTATTGAGGAGGTCGGGCGGCAAGGTGCCGTCGGCAACGGCAGCGCGATAGGCGGAAACGAGGAGGGCGGCCAGTTGTTCCTTGGCCGCCGACACCAAATTGGACAAGTGAAGTCATCCTTTCAAGATGGATGGGAATACGTTCTTCAAAGAATAGGGATGTGAACGGTAGAAAAACGAAGAGTGAGCCGTACTTTGTACATTTTGCTCTGTGATTATATCACACCACCCACCTTATGACAACTTTGAAAAAAGGCGATACCGCGCAATTGTGCGTGTAAAAAGAAAAACCCCGCGGAGGACATCTCCACAGGGCAGGTAAGCAGAGCAACCAATTCACAATCTATTATGGATGCTCACAATGTCCGCCGCAAGTCCGCGCCGAAGAAGTGCAGCGGCCAAAACGCGCCGTCCACGCGTGAGACGATCTGCGGCGTATAGCGCGGCGACAAACTCTCGAGCGTCGTGATGAGCACCATTTTGCCGCGCCCACTGAGGCGCTGGTTGAGCAGATGATAGAACGCCGATTGCACAAAGGGCGAAAGGAATTCGGAGCCGAGATCATCGAGCAGCAAGAGGTCACAGTCGTAAAAACGGCGCACTTCATCGGACGCGCCCGCGTCCCGCGAAAACTTCTCGGCCTCGAGCAGCGAAAACAGCGCGGGGGCGGAGATGTACTCGCACCAAATGCCGCGTGCGCTGAGCGCTCCGGCGACACAGGCCGAAAGAAAGGTCTTGCCAGTGCCCGGCGGGCCGGTAAACAGCAGATTCGGGGACTCGGGGCCAAAGCGTTCGGCGAAGCGTCCACAAAACTCATGCAGCAGCACCATGTTATCGCGGGGGCTGGTCTCTTCGGCGTCTTCCATGTCCGGCGAAAAGACGTCGGGATCAAAGCTCTCAAAGGTCTGCGACGCGAGGTCCAAGCGGGTTTGGAGCACGCGTGTGAGCTCTCGGGCGTACAGCTCCCGCAGACAGGCGCAAAGACGGCCCGCCGCAAAGCCCGTGTCGTCGCAGAGCGGACAGTCGGGCGTGTCGTCCAGGGCACTCGGATCATGCCCGTGGGCCCGGAGCAGGGCGGCGCGCGTCTGTTCCAACTCTTCGTTTTGCGCTCGGCAGCGCGCCATTGCGGCCTCTCCGTCCTGCCCGTCGGTGAAGGACGCACGGATCGCGCGGATCATGTTCGTCTGAAGCTCCGCGTCCAGCGCACGCAACTCCGGCAGCGCCGCGTAGAGTTCTTCGCGCCGCCGTAAAACGAGGGCGACGCGCTCGGCGCGCCGGGCCATCAAAAAGTTCTGTGCGGTTGAAAATGAAAGCGGATCGAAGGGCATGGCCTAATCCTCCAAATACTGCTTTAAGCGCTCCACACTGCCGCGCGCGCGACGGATGGGTGGTACCCCAGCCGGACGCTGTGGGGTGGTCGAACGCGCTGTGGCCGTGCGCCCCGGCGCATTCGACGGGGTTCCGGCGGCGTTGTGGGCAACGGGCTTGTCCTCCGCCTGTGCGGCTTCGGCGGTCAGCAGGCCTTTGGTCTGCCAACTGCTTAAGATGGAGTGCATATACTTCCAATTGAGCTTGCCTGTAGACACGACGGTCTTGTCGTAGGCAAGCGCGATGGCCGACACGTCAAAGCCAAAGTCGGCCCAAGCTTTGAGATATTTCTCTTCCGTTGCCGACAACATCCGATGGGAGAGCCCGAGGGCGCGCGCGAAGACCGCCGTGGTCTCCCGCTGGGCTTCCTGCTCTTGTATGTAGACCTCGGCCTTTTCGAGTGTGTCGAGGCCTTTGTCCGCCCAGAGCGCGGCTTCGCGCTCAATTTGCCGCAGTGTGGGTGGGCGACCATCGGGATGGCGGCGGCGCGTCTCCTCCAGACAGTGGGAAATCAGCAGGGAGATCAGTTCAGGGCGCATCCCACGCCAATCGTAAAGGCTCAGCAGAATGTGCAAATCAAAACTTGAGAGCACACGCCCCAAGCGGCGTTGGGTTTCGTCGACAAGCTGCTTAAACGGCGGCTTGTGTTCCATCGTATGGGCCACTTCTCCGGCGGTGTAGTCGGGGCGCGCATCCGGGGCCAGCGCGGGCGAAGCCTCCACGACCGGGGTCGAGGCGCGGTCGCCCGACGGCACGACGGCCACGGCCGATTTCAATAATGCGGGTGGCGTCGGGACAAACGGCAACGAGGCCGTAGCCGGAAACGACGAGGCTCTTGAGAGCGGAGAGGCCAGCGACAGCGGACTCCTCGGCTCTGAGTCTTCGATAAGCCCTGCCATCTGCAGCAGGCAGAGGGCTTCCGAAAGCGCCGCTTCGGTTAAGTTCAGCGCCGACGGCGCGTCGTCCCGCAGACGTCCGTTTTCACGCAATAGATATAAGTAGAGCCGCGCGGCGGGCCCGCTGTCCAGAGACAGCAGCGCCGAGATTGTCTCATCCTCAATGCTGTGGACGCCTGCGCGGGGTAGCAAATAGGCTTGTTTTGTCATGGTGTGGCAAACCCTCTATCAAAGGCCGAAGGCCGGACGGCCCACGACGGTATGTTCATGGTTACGACAAATCTGTGCAAAAAGCGGTCATTGTGTGCGTCTTTATCCGAAAGGATGACAAACCCCCGTCCAAAGACGGGGTAATGTTGTTGAAAAAACGCTACGCTGATTTTTTCAACAAGTATGGCCACCGGCCTGTGGGCCGGATCACTGCGGTGGGTTAAGGTGTTTTTCCGGTGCACATGTCACTGGAAAAACGACTAAACTTTATTTTCTGCCTGCGGCAGAAAACTCTGCGAGGCTTTTTGCGGGCCGATATGGAATCGGCCCCTACGACGCGGGGATTTCATGTTCTACCGGAGGGGGCGCGCGGCCCCCTCCGGGTGGAAAACAAAATGGAACGTATCCTTACTCCGCTTTCGGCGCGTAGAGCGCCTCAAGACGCGTGAGTCGATCGTATTTCTCTTGCGCGGCGGTTTCGGCTTTCGCAAACAGGGCCTCGGCGCGATCCGGGAAGGCGCGGGTCAAGGAAGAGTAGCGCACTTCGTCGCGGATGAAGTCCTGATAAGACGCTGTGGGCGCCTTGGAGTCGAGCTGGAACGGGTTTTTGCCCTCGGCTTTGAGGCGCGGGTCGAAGCGGAACATATGCCAGTAACCGGCTTCAACGGCCTTCTTCGTTTCAGCGATCGAGTTGCCCATGCCGCCTTTGAAGCCGTGGTTGATGCAGGGCGCGTAAGCGATGACAATCGACGGGCCGTTGTAACTCTCGGCGTCGGCGATCGCTTTGATGGTCTGGTTGTAGTTGGCGCCCATGGCCACCTGGGCCACATAGGCGGTACCGTAACTCATGATCATCTGCGCGAGATCCTTCTTGGCCGCTGCTTTTCCGCTCGCGGCAAACTGCGCGACTTGGCCGATCTGCGAGGCCTTCGAGGCCTGACCGCCGGTGTTGCTGTAGACTTCAGTGTCAAAGACCAAAATGTTGATGTCTTCGTTCGAGGCCAGCACGTGATCCAGGCCGCCGTAACCGATGTCATAGGCCCAGCCGTCGCCGCCGAAGATCCAAATCGACTTCTTCACAAAGACGTCCTTCATCGAAAGCAACTCGCGGGCGAGGTTGCAGGCATCACAGCCGCAAACCTTGCCATTTTTGAGCCACTCGGCTTCCCACTCGGTGCCGGTGAGGTCAACGTCGAGACCGTCTTTGAGCGCGGCTTCGAGCTTCGCAGCGGCGGGTTTCGAGGCGTCGCCGTCCATCATCGCGTCGAGCCAAGCCTGCACAGTTTCCTTGAGGGAATCGTCGCAGTAGTCAATCGCGATGAGTTTGCGCGCGGTGTCTGCGGCTTTCTCGCGGCGCTGCACGACGGCCAGCGCCATGCCGTAGCCGTACTCGGCGTTGTCTTCAAACAGAGAGTTGGCCCAGGCCGGACCCTTGCCCTCGGCGTTTTTGGTGTACGGCGTCGCGGGCACGCTGCCGCCCCAGATGGATGAGCAGCCGGTCGCGTTGGCGATATACATGCGGTCGCCATAGAGCTGGGTGACCAGACGCGCGTAAGGCGTTTCGCCGCAGCCCGCGCATGCGCCGTGGAACTCGAGCAGGGGCTGCTTAAACTGGCTGCCCTTGACGGTTTTGACGTTAAACGCAGAGATATCTTTTTCTTTGACATTCGCGTAGGCGTAATCGAACTGGCTCTGCACGTCCTTCTGGGAGCTCAGCGGTTTCATCGCCAGCGCCTTTTCCTTGGCCGGGCAGATGTTTGCGCAAGAGCCGCAGCCCGTGCAGTCGTAGATCGAAACACCGATCGCAAAATGCAGGTTTTCGCAGCCTTTGCCGGTCATTTTTAAGGTCGGCATGTCCGCCGGGGCCTTCGCCTTCTCTTCGTCGTCGAGCGCGAAGGCACGGATGACCGCGTGCGGGCAGACATAGGAGCACTGGTTGCACTGGATGCAGTTCTCGGGAATCCACTGGGGCACATCCACGGCGATGCCGCGCTTCTCAAACGCCGCGCTGCCCTGCGGGAGTGTGCCGTCCTCAGCGCCCTTGAAGGTTGAGACCGGCAGGTCGTCGCCACGCATGGCGTTGACCGGCATTAAGAAGCCCGTGACAAAGTCTTTGAGCTCGCCGCTCGGCGCGCGCAGCGTACCGTCGGGGTGGTGCACCAGAGCGCCCGGATGGCTGCCGTCCACATCCTGCGCGTTTTTCCAGTCGGCGGGGACTTCGACCTTTTTGACGTTCTGGATGCCCGCGTCGATGGCGGCGTGGTTCATCGCGACGACCTTTTCACCCTTGCGGCCATAGGTCGCAACAACGGCATCCTTCATATACTTCACGGCGTCGTCAATCGGAATGATCTTTGTAATCGCGAAGAAGGCCGCTTGGAGGATCATATTGATGCGGCCGCCGAGACCGATTTCGCGCGCCAGCCCGATGCCGTCGACGGTATAGAACTGGATGTTGTTCTCGGCGATATAGCGCTTCATTGAGGCCGGGAGCATCTCGGAGAGCTCAGCGGCATCCCAGGGGCAGTTGAGCAGGAACGCGCCGCCGGGCAAGACGTCTTGCACCATGCGGTATTTGTCGATATAGCTCGGGTTGTGGCAGGCCACGAAGTTGGCTCTGGAGATGAAGTAGGTGGACTTGATCGGGGCCTGTCCGAACCGCAGGTGGGAGACCGTGACGCCGCCGGACTTCTTGGAGTCGTAAGAGAAGTAGGCCTGGACGTTCATGTCCGTATGGTCACCGATGATTTTGATGCTGTTCTTGTTCGCGCCGACCGTACCGTCGGAGCCAAGGCCCCAGAACTTGCAGGAAATCGTGCCTTCGGGGATTGTGTTCGGCGCGTCGCCGAGCGGCAGGGAGAGGTTTGTCACGTCGTCGTTGATGCCGACGGTGAACGGATGGCGCGGGGTGCCGCTCTTGAGGTTTTCATAGACCGCCAAAATGTTTGAGGGCGGGGTGTCTTTGGAGCTGAGTCCATAACGGCCGCCGACGATGGTGGTACCCGCGCGCGGAGAGGAGGCAATCGTTGCGGCCACGTCGAGGTAGAGCGGCTCGCCGAGAGAGCCGGGTTCTTTGGTGCGGTCGAGCACAGCGATCTTCTTGCAGGTCTCGGGCAGCGCCGCGAGGAAGCGCTCGGAAGACCAGGGGCGATAGAGGCGGACTTTGATCAGGCCGACCTTTTCGCCTTTGGCGATGAGGTGGTCAATCGTCTCTTCAATCGTGTCGCAGACGGAGCCCATCGCGACGATGACGCGCTCGGCGTCGGGCGCGCCGTAGTAGTTGAAGAGTTGATAGTTCGTGCCGATTTCGGCGTTTACCTTGGCCATATAGTTTTCCACAACGGCAGGCAAGGCATTATAATAGGGGTTGCAGGCTTCCCGGGCCTGGAAGAAGATGTCGGGGTTTTGGGCGCTGCCGCGCAGCACCGGGTGCTCAGGGTTTAAGGAACGGTCACGGAAGGCCTGGATGGCCTCATGATCGGTGAGCTTGGAGAGGGTTTCATAGTCCCAGACTTCGATTTTCTGCATCTCGTGCGAGGTGCGGAAGCCGTCAAAGAAGTGCAGGAAGGGCACGCGGCCGCCGATGGCCGAAAGATGGGCCACCGCGCCGAGATCCATGACTTCCTGGGGGTTCGTGGCCGCGAGCAGCGCAAAGCCGGTCGCGCGGCAGGCCATGACGTCGGAGTGGTCGCCGAAGATCGACAGCGCGTGGCTTGCCACGCAGCGGGCCGAACAGTGGATGACGCCGGGGAGCAATTCGCCGGCGATTTTGTACATATTGGGGATCATCAGCAGCAGGCCTTGCGACGCCGTGAAGGTCGTCGTCAGCGCCCCTGCGGCCAAAGAGCCGTGCACGACACCGGCGGCACCGGCCTCGGACTGCATCTCAACGACACGTACGGGCTGGTCAAACATATTCTTGAGGCCCGAAGCGGCCCACTTGTCCGCCATTTCCGCCATGTTGGACGACGGGGTGATCGGATAGATACCCGCAACATCCGTAAAAGCGTAGGAGACGTGGGCCGCGGCGGTGTTGCCGTCCATCGTTTTCTTCTTTCTGGGCATAAGCTTTTTTCCTCCCGAGATAAGGTAAGCACAAAACAAGTCCCCGTCGCCACGTCCACGCGCATCCCGTGGAAAATGTTGGTCTTTGGCCGATTTGCGTGCCTCAGCGACGCGGACTTGTTCAGCGCCCACCAGATATTTTTACGCAGGTATTCTATCACCAAAGCGGGGGACTGTAAAGGGCTGTCCCTCCGATTTTGTCAGGAGAAGCCTCCAAGTTTGCCAAATACGGGCTCGGGGCATTCGGCTATTTTCACGGATTGTATGCGCCAAGTTTCCATAACGTTGGGGATAACTTGGGGGAGAATGGGCATAACTTCTTCTCGCTGCTGGCAAACGAGAGACAGCCAATAATAGGGAAATCGCATAGATTCTGTCAGATATACAAAAAGAAAAGTGGAAGCGTAAGGAAACAACAGGAATAAAAAAATTTTTATGGGAAAGCGTGGAGACCCGAAACATTTTTTGGGACTCCACGCAAGTGAAAAATTTTTCTCTTACGGGCCGTAAGTTTTATGCGTTTTTGCCCTGGGTTCTGCGACGGTGCGGGATTTGCCTAGGCCGACCGGGGTGGGGCCGAAGACGGGGCCGGGGATGGCGTTACGGCTTCGGGGGACGCCCCCGGGGACACAAACGGATGCTGCGGCCCTTGTGGCTTTTCGGCCTCGGACGGAAGATTTGGCCCGACCGGGGACAAGACCCGAAATGGCGTCACACGCCAGGCCTCTTTGTTTTCATCTTTTCTCACGGCGACTTGGTTTTTCTGCAAGAGCTTCGTCAGCGGATAGATATCGACCCAGATTTCTTTCGGGCCCTGGCGCTGGCACTCGTCGAAAATGAGCTGCAAGCCCCAGTGCAGATGGGGGACGTTGATGTTGTTCTTGTTTTCGGTGCGGCTGTAACCCGTACGTCCGACATAGCCGATGACGTCGCCCGCGGTGACGGTGTGTCCGATTTTCATGTCGCAGTGGAACGGGCGGTTTTGGCGCAGATGCGCGTAATAGTAGTAGCGCTTGCCGTCAAAACTGCGAATGCCGACGCGCCAGCCGCCGTATTGGTTCCAACCAAGCGCCTCGACGATGCCGCCTTCGACGGCGCAGACCGGGGTGCCGGTGCCTGCCATCATATCGTGGCCGAGGTGGCGGCGCTTGTAGCCGTAGCCGCGCGCGACGCCAAAGTCGTCAAAGTGGGAAAATCCATAGCCCTTGGCAATTGGTGAAAACGCTTTGAGGCCGTAATGGGAGACCCAGGCGCCGCTTTCGTCCTGCGTCTCATAATAGCCGACGTATTCACCGAGAATCGCGTCGAGGGTCTCCTTAAAACGCGGATAGGTTTTGTATTTGGAGGCGATCGCCGCGGCGGTTTCGCCCGCGTGGAGTCTCTTGGCGACCTTGTCGATTTTTTCCCTCGTATAGCCCGCCATGTCGCCGTTTTGGGCCGCGACAATCGCAAGCAGCGTGACCCAGTCCACAGGGTGGTCGTCTTCATGGGTTTTTACGTCCCAGTTGTAGGCGCAAAGCAGCGCTTCATAGGAGACGTCGAAGTCCACCCAGCGGATAAACGGCGACGGCGAAGGGGAGGGCGGCGGGGACGCGTTGGTTTCGGGCGCGGGGGACTCCGGCGTTTGGCCTTGCGGCGATTTCCCGCCGTCAAGGCCTTCTCCGTCATCATGGCCCTCGGGGCCTTCGGGGCTCAGCGGCTTGTCCGCGTCGGGGGCAGTCAGATCACGCGGTGGCGCTTCAGGACAGGGCGGCGTGTCGGGATCCGTCGCATGGTCACCCCAGACAGGCCGGATTACGCGCGGATTGCTGCAGAGGCAGGAGGATTCTGTCCCACTGGAAGCGGCTCTGGCCCGAAGACAAAAACCAGACAGCAGTGAGATCAGTATGACGAGTGCACAAAGACGAAAGGCGAAATGTACTTTCATAGTTTTGTTTTCCTTTGTCGTTGGATTTGTTCTGTTGAAAAATTGAGATTTCAACAGAACTGGTCAGAGGATGTTTTTCCGGGAAGTGAATTCCCGAAAAAACGAAGAGATATGCGGGGAATAAGTTGCGGGGTTCTTGGTATTTCAACAGGACCTTTTTCCTAGTATGGGGCAAAATTCCGACGGGTTATGTTTGCAAATCATCACCACTTGTGCTACAATTTGGTGCTGTTGTTAATTTTAATATAGATGCATCGTGTTTGGCTTGTCGTTCCCTGTCGGGGACGGGGGCGCTTTCAACGCTCGGCCCATTTCTCGGTAGGTTCTTCGCCTGTCAGCGGAACGCATACAATGCGTTCCCTACAAGGAACCCCTCGTACCCCCCAACCTTGACAGCCCCCACACAATCCGCTACACTAATGCCGACAGAGGGTAGGTATAAGGGACGGTTCGCCACAACCTCCGAAAGGGGGTGAGGCCGTGTCTACATATCAGGTTTTAGCATTGATGATCGCTTTTGCGACGCTGATTGCTATACTGATGCAAGGCAAAGAAAAATAACCGCCCCTCGTCACAGGTAAAGCGGTTATTTTTCAATAATCCATATCTGGGCGAACCGTTCTAAACGGTGCTGCCCTCTGTCACCATACTACTCCCATCAGGAATTTTTGTCAACCCGCCCAGCGGGCGGCGTTTTTGTATACTTGAAGTTTTTACCCCGCCTACGGCGGAAATCTCAACTCGAATGCTTTCCATCACTCAACATTCAACATTTGGTCAACCGCCCACAGGGCGATTGACCAGAAACAGGTGTACTATGAAGACAAAACAATACGGCAATGAGAGCATTTCCTCTCTCAAAGGCGCCGACCGTGTGCGCCGCCGCCCAGGCGTTATCTTTGGCTCCGACGGGCTCGACGGCTGCTGCCAGGCGGTCTTTGAAATCCTCTCCAACTCGATTGACGAGGCGCGCGAGGGCCATGGCAAACTCATCCTTGTGCGCTGCTTTGCCGACAACTCCATTGAGGTCGAGGACTTTGGCCGCGGTTGCCCGCTCGACTACAACGCCGCCGAGGAGCGGTACAACTGGGAGCTCGTTTTCTGTGAGCTCTACGCGGGCGGCAAATACCAAAACCACGAAGAGGACAACTACGAGTATGCCCTGGGGCTCAACGGCCTCGGCGCGTGCGCGACACAATACGCCTCGGAGTACATGGACGTGTCCGTCTGCCGCGACGGCTTTCTCTACAGTCTACACTTTGAAAAGGGCGAGAACGTCGGCGGACTGCACAAGGAAGAGACAACCCGCAAAAAAACAGGCTCCCGCATCCGTTGGAAGCCCGACCGGGATGTCTTTACCGACATTGACATCCCTGAAAGCGTGTTTTTGGACATGCTCGAGCGCCAAGCCGTCATCAACGCGGGCGTGACCTTCCGACTCATTTACGAGTCCAATGAGGGCAAAAGTGAGCATGAGTTTTTATATCCAGAGGGTATTTTTGATTACGTCCGCAAGCTCTGTGGGGACAAAGAGCCCATGGGCGAGCCCCGTTTCTGGACGGCTGAGCGTCGCGGACAAGACCGCCCGGACAAGCCGATGTACAAAGTGCTGCTCTCGGTCGCGTTTTGCTTTACGACCCACAAGAGCCTGATCGAACACTATCACAACTCGTCTTTTCTGGCTTACGGCGGCAGCCCCGACAAGGCCACGCGCTCGGCGCTGGTGTCCGCCTTTGACCTGCATCTCAA
>CAYWWF010000033.1:0-12476 GCA_964461745.1 uncultured Oscillospiraceae bacterium
GGCTTTGTAATGTTGGCAGTCTCCTGATAGTGTTTGACGATCTTCCAAAAACCTTGCCGCGACATACGCTCGCCGTTTACGTTGACAAACAGTGCCTGTTCGGACATCCGGTTTACCATCTTACCGCGCGCGAGCAAGGTATAATCCGACAGCGCGCGCACAGCCGCCGGGTACAGCGGGATGATGCGTTCACGGCGTCCGCTGTTGCAACGGATGAACCCGGCGCTCAAATTCACGTCGCCGAGATTGAGCGAAATGAGCTCGGTGACGCGAATGCCCGTCGCGTAAAGCAGCTCAAGCATCGCGCGGTCACGGTGACCCTTGAGATCCGTCGCGCGCGGCTGCATAAGCAAGAGCTCCACTTCTTTGCTCGTAAGCACCTGGGGCAGTTTTCGGTCGTTCTTGGCCGAGACAATCTGCCGGGCCGGATTGGTTTTGACGAGGTCGCGCAGCATCAGGAAGTTGTAGAAACACTTGAGAGAGGCCGCGCAGCGCGTAACCGTTGAGCTCGACTTCCCTTGCGCCGCCAAATGCTGCACATAATCCAGCAACGTCGTATGCGTCGCCGAGGACAAATCCCCTTTGCCCAAATCATGCAAATACTTTTCAAATTGTGTGACGTCGCGCAGATACGAGAGAATCGTGTTTTGCGAGGCTTTTTTTTCTGTCTTTAAGTACTCTTCAAAACGCTTGATGATCTGTTGCATATCTGACCGACCTTTTCTTATGTACTACCCGGAAAGTGGCACCAACCGCCAAGGGCTCTTTCATGAATGCGGAATGTCAGCGCCAGGGCAATCTATCACCTAGGCACCGCCTACAGGACGGCACCGGCAATCCAGGTAAAAAGCATGGGAGAAAGGAACGCCTCATAGAGGGCACAAACGACCAGAAATACGGAGATGACCGCAAACCGCAGAAAATAGGGGCGGCCAAACAAAGGGGTCGCCGGTTTGCTGAGTCGGCCCATAGCAATTTGAAACAGCTTTAAAGACGAACTCAGCGCGCCTTGCGCAAGCACAAACAGACAAGGAAGCAAGATCAGGTTTTGTACCAAAAAAGCGCCAAGCGCAAGCCAAAGTCCTGAGGTACCAAACAAGCGCACAAAGGCCGTGATCGAAAACGAAAGAAAAAATCCGCGCAGTGCCATCAAACACGGCACAAACAGCACGCCAAGTGAAGTAAAGCTGAAGACAAATACAAGCAGATGATATCGAAAGGCGTTCAGCAGCGCCGGACCGAGCAAAGCTGTGGATATGGGACGTTCCGAGAGAACAGATATGTAGCTGACAATCGTCTTTGTCAGGGCTTCCCCGCTCTCCCCGTCAACACTCGCGCTGACGATGCAGGCAATGATCGCACCGCAAAGAAAAAACGCAAACAGCAAGATCAGATTGGGATCCGGTTTTTTAGATGGCCAGTCCCACCGAAACAAACGTTTCATACCGCACCTCTTTTCTCCTTGTCCATCTTATGAGAAAAAGAGGCAAGCTATGTCTTATGTTGAAAAATTGAGATTTTTCAACGCGCGGCGCATCCACGGCGTTTTGCCCATCTAAACCCGTTACACCACCTGGGCGCCGAGTTCATAGCCACGACGCGTACAGGCAAGCATGGCCTGACGCACGGCGTCGTCAAAATCGCTTTCGTCAAAGGAGGCCATCGCGGCCAGTGTTGTGCCGCCCGGAGAACACACGGCCTCTATCAGTGAGCTTGGAGACAAGTCGCTTTTGAGCATCATGAGGGCGGAGCCCTGCATGGTTCTGGCCACCATGGGGAGCGCTATATCGCGCGGCACACCTAGATCCACGGCGGTCTGCACCATGGCCTCAGCCATGCGGTAAAAGTAGGCGGGGCTCGAACCCGTAAGGCTCGTAATCTCGTTGAGCAGCTCTTCTTTGAGAACGACCACATCACCAGCGCTCTCAAAAATGGCGCGCGCGGTATGCAGCAAATCCTCGGAGACACCTTCGCTTTGCGCCAGCACGGTCGCGCCGCACTGCACCATAAGCGGGGCGTTGGGCATCACGCGCAGGACGTTGGCCTTCGGATCCAGCCGCTGTTTATAAAAGGTTGTGGGCAAACCCGCGGCGATCGTAATGAAGTTTTTACCCGAAGAGACCGGAGCGATCTCCGCAAGCACAGAACCCATAACCTGGGGTTTGACGGCCAAGATCACAAGCAGGGCGTTTTCCGTAAGCTCCCGGTTGGAGGCCGCCGCTGTGGCACCGCGCTTCAAAAAGGGCTCCAAACGCTTGGGCTCGGAGTCAAACAATAATATGTTCTGAGGCGGCAGGAGAGCACGGTCGAGTAAGGCGCCTAGTATCGCACCGGCCATGTTTCCCACGCCGATGAATCCAAGCTTTAAGGTCTGCATCCGACGCGCCTCCTCTCCCTTGAGATCATAAACTTAACATAACGTGAAGTGAATATTACTATAATCCATCTTCGGTCAAATAGCAAGAAACATCGGACGATTGGTTGATTTTTGTCAATTATCACGGTATCTTATGTTAACAACATTATGTTAACTTTGTAACTAAAAAAGCAGCGCGGCCAAAACCGCGCCAAAAAACCGCAAAATGTTGCGTTTGAAGTGCAAAAAACCTTCCACATCTTGAGAGGCCATCAACATACCGTTTTACAGGCCAAAACGCAATTTTCTTCTATGACATTATGGACTCAGGCAACAGCTCCGCGAACAGTTGTCTCATTTCATCACGGCCTGACCGCTCATGGTTTCCGCCGAAGCTGCTTTTTTACCGCCAAGATGAGCGCACAAGACAAACGCTTTTTCTCCAGTCGGCAACTCAGTTCATAGTTTTTTCTGACGTCACCATTCATGTTGTAATTGGCCGCCGCGCAGCCGCCGCTGCAATAATATTTGGCCCAGCAGCCCCGGCACTCGGGGTGCTCCTGCACACTGCCCTTCCCCAGGCGGTTGTCAAGGGCGATCTCACCGTCACCACCGAGTCGACCGAGCAAAAAGTCAGGATTGCCCACAAACTGATGGCAAGGATAAACCTCTCCCTCAGGTGTCACCGCCACATACTCCGTGCCCGCACCGCAACCGCGCAGACGTTTGGTCAAGCACGGCCCCTGGCTGAGATCCAGATTGAAGTGAAAAAAAGACATGGGCGCTGTGTCCGTGGCGCACGTTGAGCCCGAGTCCAGTTCACCGACTGATCGTGCGTCCTCTTCATCTAAAAAAAGCATAAGTTCCTCATACGCCTGTTCAATCTGATCCGCGTGCTGTTCCGAGAGCGCCAGCGGATGACCGTCCCGCAGGACGACGGGCTCCATCGAAAGCGAAGAAAAACCAAGACGATACAGATGCAGGAGATCTTCGACGAAGTTGGGGTTTTGCGCCGTAAAGGTACCGCGAATGTAATAGCTGCGTTTGGGTGGGCGCGCCGGCACCGCGTCGGTTTCCGCGCAATCCTCGGTGCGCCGCCGAACGAAGGAGAGTATCTTCGGCACGACCTCATCGTAGCTCCCCTGCCCCATTGCCGTTTTGCGCACTGCGTTGTGCGTATCGGGGCGACCATCCAAGGACAGGACAACGTTGTCCATTTCAGCGAGCAAATAGTCTTCGGTTTCCTTGTCCAAGGCAAGACCGTTGGTCGTCAGCGTAAAACGAAAGTTTTTGTCAAAGCGGCGGGCGTACGATACCGTCTCGCGCACAGTATCCATGGCAAGCAGCGGTTCCCCGCCGAAAAAGTCAATTTCCAAGTTGCGACGGGAGCCGCTGTGACGTACAAGATAGTCGATGGCTTGTCGAGCCACCTCGAGCGGCATGACGCTGCGCGCTTGGCCGTAGTGTCCGGTTTTCGCAAAGCAGTAGCCACAGCGCAGGTCGCAGTCGTGCGAGATATGCAGACACATGGCCTTGAGCACGCCTTCCTTGTACACTTGGACGTCCGCCGGCGCGGCAAAGATCTGCCCGCCCGCAAAAAGAGCCTGAAGCTCGGCCCAGGCCTCTTTAAGTTCGGCCTCTGGGAATTGTTCCTTCCCCGCTTGCCGAACAGCTATGGGCAAGATTGAAGTGATCCCGCCCGCATTCATCTGCGTTTCAAAATGGGGCAGCAAAAAGGCAGCCGCACCGTCCAAGAGATGCAGGCTGCCGCTTTCTACATCCAGGGCCAAATGAAGGCCCAATCCGGATATTGTATGTACCATCGGTTCTTACTTCTGCGCCGGGGCCTTCACAAAAGGCTTATCTTTGGCGTCTAAGCGTTCGCAGCTCTGGTTGGCCAGAGTGCAGGACGTCTTGCAGGCGGACTGACACGAGGTCTGACATTCGCCGCAGCCGCCGAGGTGGGCGTTTTCTTTGAGCGTGGGACCTTGCAGAGTCTGAATATGACGCATACGAGCGTTCCTCCTTAGTATAACTAGAAGTTAACCTGTAGGACTTTTTGTTTCCCCGCCTTCCGCGGAGAAACACATAGATAATCCCCTGTTTAAGTACAAAAGCAATCGTTCAATCACACAACATCAATCGCGCCGTTTTTTCTTTCCGCCGTTGCCAAGCAACGCGCCGACAAGGCTGCCGATCAAACAGGCAAACATGATGGATACCGTGCTCATACCGGGCGTCCAACGGAAATACAGGAAGGCGCCCAGGATGAGCAACGCGAGAAAATACACCGTTCCAGTCGCAAGGCCCACAATGACCGCCCGCGATCGAAACAGGCGAAACACAGAGACCCCCAAGTACATAGCGCCCAAACCGGCGGCCACAACCGGTGCGACTTGCATCGCCGACATGGGAAAGACACCGGACAGGACGAAATAAGACGAAAGCAAAATGACGACAGTGGAAAGAATCAACCCAAACAGCAGACGAAACGTAAGCCGCCGCACCCATCCCTTTGGGATGATTCCTTCTTCTTTACCGGGCATACTACCCCCTCCTCACCACACACCATAAACCCTCACCGAAGTCACGGCGGATTTTATCCCAAAGGACAATCTCGGGTCAGTTCATAGTTATGAGCGGACGGCTCAAAGTATACCAGGGTTCGTCTTGCGCGAGAGCAAGAAGATTGTCTGTGCCTATTTGTTGGTCTCGGTGGATTGCTGGCCGCGCGCGGAAACGGCCCAGCGCATGATTTTGATTTTGGAGCGATCCGCACCGGACTCCAACACGATGCTGTCGTCGTTCATGGTGATGATGCGGCCGCAGATGCCGCCGATGGTGGTGATTTCATCGCCGACCATGAGTTCATTTCTCATCCGTGCGGTCTCTTTTTTGCGCTTGCTTTCCGGGCGGATGATGAAGAAATAGAACACGCCGACGATCAAAAGAATTGGCACAAACGAGACAAGCGTGGCGGCCATATCGGCGCCACCGGCTGCCGCGGTGTCCCCCGCGCCGCCGGCCCAAAGGGTTCGAGCTATGGCAAACATTGTACTCCTCCTGCAGTTTGTTTGCCTTATTATACTGGCTCTGCCGGGAAAAAGCAAGCGAAAGTGTGGGATATTCCCAAAACATCTACCCCCGCCGTCGGCGGGGGTAGAACGAAAAACACGATATCGGCAGCGCGTACCAGGGTGTGCGATTGCGCCGTATTGCTTTAGAGCCCTAGGAATGATTTGATGCTGTCCCACCACTCCAGGCACTTAAACTTGAACACATAACCGTCTGTTTCCTCGGTCATCAGCGATACATTCTTCTCCGACACTCCGTTTGTGACCGCCGTCTCATACACGCTGTCACCGGCGGCCGCGAGACACAACGGCGGGAAAACGACACACCACCAGTTCTGCCCTTCTCCCTGCCCCAACGTCACGCGCAACGCGTCATAGTTTCCGGCCGGGAGCGAAAAGTCGGTGTATTCTTTCGTGGGAAAATGCGTCTGCTTTAACTCCGCACGGGCTACTTGCGGACGTCCCAAACCGCGCAAAGTCTCTTCCGCAACCTGTTCAATTTCGGGCAAACGCGCTTTCAAAATCTCCGTTGCTTCCTCGCGGTCTTTTACTTCCGCAAGCCAAGGGCCGGTTTCTTCCAAAATCGCGTCGCGCACAAGGAGTTTATCGGCTTGATCCTGAGTATCGTCGGAGTTTGCGATGACATGTAGACGAAGGAGCTCTTGCGAAAGATTCTTTTGCTCACGATCCAGCATCTCGCCGACAAAAACGGCCAAGCAGAGGCCGATGGCCAGAGACAATTCTAAAACCTTGATTTTTGCTTTCATGTACGTAACTGTCCTTTCACGGTGAGGCTTTAAGCTCCATATGTGTATACCCGTGAGCAGTATGGACAGAAAAAAGGGGAAATATACCTAGTTTGTTAAAGAATTGCTTACCGGCTGCGCGAGCCAAACCCGCACCCCTTGCGCTTGCAGCCGTTTTACAGTGTTTTGCGCGCACGCCTCCGAGTCAAACAAACCGAAAGCTGCCGAGCCGCTGCCGGTCATCGTCGCCCCCAGAGCGCCTCCGTCCCGCAACTGGGTACAGAGCCTACCTATGACCTCTTTCCCATGCGGCAGAAAGGCAAACAGACGGTTGCCCAATGACGCGGCAACGCCACTTACATCGCCCGCGATGAGCGCCAAAAGCAGCGCTTCCGTGCGCGGGGCGGGGCAACATGCCGTGCAATCTGTTTGTCTCCCACTTTCGGAATGAGACGCCGTCTGAAAATCAAAATGCGCAAAAACTTCCTTTGTAGACAGGGAAAAATCCGGCTGGCACACGACAACAAAGCAATCCGGCAGGGGCGGCAAGTTTAAAAGCTTCTCCCCTCGCCCACCGGCCAGTCTTGTTCCGCCCCCCACACAAAACGGCACGTCGGAGCCCAAAACTTCGGCCATCTGACAAAGCGCATCTTCCGATAACTCGGCGTTTTCCCACCGATTGAGCAAGCGCAGCGTCGCGGCGGCGTCCGCGCTGCCGCCGCCCAATCCCGCGCCCATGGGAATCTGTTTGTCGATGTGGATTTTCAGCCCCGGGCGATCACGACCAATCTTCTCGTAAAACAGCGTCACCGCCTGGAAAGCTAAGTTGTGCGCACCGAGCGGCAAAGCGGGCTCGTTTGATGTCAAAACCAGCTCGCTTCCAGGCAAGGCATCCAATGTAAGCGTGTCCATGAGCGAGATGGTCTGCATCACCATCAGTAGGTCGTGATAACCGTCCGGCCTGCGGCGCAAGACATCTAAACTCAAGTTGATTTTCGCGGGTGCCTGTTCCGTGAGCATCTTTTGTGCCCCCCTTTACTAAACAACCGACGAAGCAATTTTTGGGGTTCATCGGTTGAAACTTTCCCCCCGCCGGAGGCGGGGGGAAAACAAAAACCAAACAAATTGTGGCACAACAAAATGCAGTGCTCCCTTATGGCTAACGTAATGAATCCAAAAACCTTTGTATCCGCTCCATGGCCTCTTTCAGTTGTTTCATCGAAGTGGCATAACAGCAGCGCACAAAGCCTTCGCCGCCCGGGCCAAAAGCGGTGCCCGGAATCGCGGCGACGCGCTCTTGTAAAATCAGCTTTTCACAGAAAGTTTCGGAGTCCAGTCCCGAGGGCCGGATATCCGGGAACGCGTAAAACGCACCTTGCGGATTGCCGCAGGGCAACCCCATTTGGTTGAACGATTCAACAACATAGTTTCGGCGGGCATCGTACTCCTCACGCATGGCTAAAATGTCCGCGTCGCCATGCCGCAGCGCTTGAATCGTCGCGTACTGGCTTGTCGTTGGCGCGCTCATGATCGCGTATTGGTGGATTTTGGTCATATGGCTCAAAACTTCCTTGGGACCGCAAGCAAAACCCATGCGCCAACCGGTCATCGCGTGGGACTTGGACAAGCCGTTGATGACCACGGTGCGGTCACAGAAGACCGGCAGTGTGGCCGGCGAGACGTGCCGCGTTCCGTAGGTCAGCTCCGCGTAAATTTCGTCGGAAATCACCATGATGTTTGTGCCGTCCAACACTTCCGCGAGCGCTTCGAGATCCTGTTTAGTCATGATCCCGCCGGTGGGGTTGTTCGGAAACGGAAGCACCAGCAACTTTGTTTTGGATGTAATGGCCGCTTTGAGCTGGTCGGGCCGCAAACGGAAATCGTCTTCGGCGAGGGTCTGTACATAGACAGGCTCCGCCCCGCAGAGCACGGCAATCGGGCCGTAACAGACAAAAGACGGCGACGGAATGATGACTTCGTCACCCGGAGAGAGAATGCTGCGCATAAACAGGTCGATGGCCTCACTGCCGCCGACGGTTACCAGGATTTCATCTTCGGGCGCGTACTGCAAATGATAATGTGAGCGCATATATCGCGAGATTTCTTGTCGCAACTCGGTGAGTCCCGCGTTCGGTGTGTACTTGGTAAAGCCCTTTTCCAGCGAATAAATGCCGGTATCGCGTATGTGCCAAGGGGTCACGAAGTCCGGCTCGCCCACACCTAAAGAGACCGTGTCGGTCATAGTTTCCAAAAGGTCAAAATATTTGCGGATGCCCGAGGGCTTCAGTGTCTCCACACGCTGACCGATTTGCCACTGAAACGATGAACTCATAGGAACAGCATCCTTTCTTGTTGTTCTTCATGTGAGGGAAAGACCGTGCCGCGCTCTTTATATTTTTTCAGCAGAAAATGTGTGGCCGTTCCCGATACGGCCTCCAACGGAGCCAGCTTCTGCGCGACAAACAGTGCCACTTCTTTGAGCGTTTTCCCCGTAATTAAAACCGACAAATCATAGCCGCCCGACATCAGGTAGAGGCTTTCCACCTCATCGAATTGATAAATTCGAGAGGCCACACGGTCAAAGCCCTCGCCGCGCTGCGGCGTGATCTTGACGTCAATCAGCGCCGTGGCGGTCTCGGCTTCGGTTTTGTCCCAATCCACAACGGCTTTGTATCCGAGAATGATCCTCTGCTCTTCCAGGGCCTGTATCGTAGCGACCACTTCTTCTTCGGTCAAGTTTAGCATTGAGGCCAACTGATCCGGAGTAAGCGTGCTGTCCTTTTCAAGCAATTTCAGCAACGCGATCCGATGACTGGGCATTGTGATCCTTCCTTTCCGCCAAGCGTTTTTCTAGCATTATAACATGCGTGCCGGACCTTGGAAAGGGAAAAAGAAATATTTTTGCGCGGGGCTTCGTGTCGGTTGAAGCACGCGGTCTGTTCTGATACAATGGAAATCAAGAGGTGAAATCATGCAAAAACAGATAGAAATTTTGCTTTCCTATGCAAAGCGCCATAGCCTGATTGACGAACTTGACGGCATCGTCGCCCGCAACGCTCTTTTGGCCCTTTTTGATTTTTCTGAGCCTTGGAATGCTATCCTGGAAGAAGAGCTAAGCGACGAAATCGACGACATCTTAGCGCCGCTGCTGGACTATGCCTACGCGCAGGGCCGTTTTCCCGACAACACCACGCTCTATCGCGACCTGTTTGAAGACCAAATTATGGCCTGCCTTACTCCGCGCCAAAGCCAGTGGAGCCAAAAATTTTATAGAGATTTGGCGGCCAAGGGTCATGTTGCGGCCGCCGAAGAGCTATTTTCGCTGTCCAAGGCTACAAATTACGTAAAAACCCGACGCATTGCGCAAAACTTATATTGGAAAACACCTACGATTTATGGAGATCTGGAGATCACCATAAACCTTTCCAAACCCGAAAAAGACCCGAAGGAGATTGCCGCGGCCCTGGCGGCCCCGCCGTCAAGCTATCCGGCTTGTCTGCTGTGTCTGGAAAACATCGGCTATGCCGGTGGGCTTACGCATCCCCCGCGGCGCGTTCACCGCGTTGTACCCATAACTCTGGCCGAAGAGGCCTGGTACTTGCAATATTCCCCGTATCAATACTACGAAGAGCACTGCATTGCGCTTTCCAAAGCACATACGCCGATCGCCATCACACGCGACACATTTGTAAGGCTATTTGACTTTACAGATATACTCCCCCACTATTTCATCGGTTCCAACGCCGACTTGCCGATAGTCGGTGGTTCCATTTTGTCGCATGACCATTTCCAAGGCGGCCGACACACCTTTCCGATGGAGCTGGCCGCCGAGGAGCGTTTTTTTGCGCACCCAAAGTATCCTGGCCTAAAGCTATCGGTACTTCGCTGGCCTTTGTCCACCCTGCGTCTGCGCGGTGTAAACAAAGCGGAGGTCATCGAAGCCTGCGACGCGCTGCTGAAGGCATGGCAAAACTTCAGCAATCCGGAGCTGGACATTCTCTCTCACACGAACGGCACGCCGCACAACACCATCACACCCGTTGCGCGTCGGGAGAGCGACGGCACCTACCGCATGGATCTGATCTTACGCAACAACCGGACAAGCGACGAGCATCCTGACGGCATCTTCCATCCGCACAAAGAACTGCACCATGTAAAAAAAGAAAATATCGGCCTGATCGAGGCGATGGGATTGGCCGTCTTACCCGGTCGTTTGGCGCAGCAAGTTTTGAGCAGCGAAGATCAGGAGGGCAAGCGCCAGGAGATTGGAGACATTTTTGCCAAAGTGCTTGAGCATTCTGGTGTTTTCAAGCGCGACGAAAAAGGACAGGCCGCATTCGATGCGTTTTTACTGTCCATGGGATTTGCCGCTCTTTCTATGGGAGATTCGCATAAGTAAATTGTCCGTTTCAAAATCTTGTCAAAGGATGCAAAGCGATTCTTTGACAACCAGATAAACAGGAGACGACCGCGACATAAACGTTGCGGTCGTCTCCTGTTTATCTGGTTCAGCCTTGGGTCGGTGTTTTTATGGGAGATTGGTATCAAAACAAGCAATGGTTGTCATGGCTCTCCTGCGTTGTCCATATCATTGTGATGGAGAAGCATCTCAATATAGGAGCTGTTTGAAATGAAGGTATATTTCTTCCATATGCGCAGCCTCATCCTAGTACTTGCCTGCATTCTGGGTATCGGTCTCTGGTACTTCACCACAAAGCCGGTGTTTGCCCAGACAGCAACAACGGCGCTTGAAATTCCAATACACAGCGTGAATCGACCAAACAAAGTGGCGTCTTTGACCTTTGATACGGCTTGGGGCAACGAGGACACCCAGAAGCTTATGGACATTTTGGCAAAATACGAGGTGAAAGCAACGTTCTTCGTGGTGGGTGAATGGGCGCGCAAATACCCGGAATCGATTTTGGCGTTGCATGAAGCCGGGCATGAGATCATGAATCATTCAGACAAGCACACGCACATGCCGCAGCTTACAACCCAGCAAATCATAGACGACATCAATCGTTGCAACGATGAGATTGAGGCCATCACGGGTACGCGCCCTAAACTCTTTCGCCCGCCATACGGTGACTATGACAACAAGCTTGTCCTAACCTTGCGGGACATGGGTATGTACTCCATTCAATGGGATGTTGACAGCTTGGACTGGAACGATCCGACCCCGGCTGAACTGCAAAAACGCATTGTAAAACAAGTCAAAGAGGGCAGCATTGTATTGTTTCACAACGCCGCGAAAAACACACCGGCGGCCTTGCCGGGCATCATCGAAGCCTTGCAAAAAAACGGATTTGAATTCGTACCGGTGGGGAAACTGATTTTTACTGGTGAGAGCACGGTAGATCAGAGTGGGCGCCAAATGCAAGCGACGGGAGCATCGTCGAACCTCTCACCCGCTCTCCGTTCCGTTTCAAGCGCCGGCTTTGAGTTGGAGGGATAGGCGGTCGGCAATCATCGCGATGAACTCCGAATTGGTGGGCTTTCCTTTGACGTTGGAAACAGTGTAACCAAAGAAGCTTTGCAAAATTTCCAAGTCTCCTCGATCCCATGCCACCTCTATGGCATGTCGGATGGCGCGTTCCACGCGCGACGGCGTTGTGTTGAAGCGTTTGGCCACCGTTGGATACAGAATCTTCGTGATGGCGTTGATGGCTTCTCGATCTTTCACCGCGACCATGATGGCCTCTCTGAGGTATTGATACCCTTTGATGTGCGCAGGAACGCCAATTTCGTGAATGATTTCCGTTACGCGAGTTTCAATGTCCAAATCTGTGCGTACAGATTTTACAAACGGTGTCAGCATAGGCTGTTGTTGGTTCTTCGCGCGGGCATCGAGCTGGCGAATGCGGTCAAACAGTGCGGGCATATCAAAGGGTTTGATCATAAAGTAATGCGCGCCTAAACTTGCGGCTTCGGCTATCGTGGCTTCCGTGGCAAAACTTGAGAGAACGATGATCGCCGGACGATTTTTCAGCGCCAGATTGCTGATCGCCTTCATCACCCCAAACCCATCCAGCAGCGGTAAAACGACATCGATCAGCACGACATCCGGTACCAGAGCCATGACTTGCTGTACGGCCTGGTAGCCGTCCGTGGCAATGCCGACAATTTCCAGACCTCGTTCCGCTTCCAGTGCATCCACCAACATGGAACGGAAATCCAAGTTGTCGTCTGCGATTAAGATGTTGATGTTGTTTTCCATGGTGCTTCCCCTTTTCATCTTGTATTCACCCAACAAAACGAAATCCAGCGCCAACACCTCCACCAGACGCAGCATGTCCCATG
>CAYWWF010000034.1:0-12355 GCA_964461745.1 uncultured Oscillospiraceae bacterium
CTTGTGCAGACCGCCACGCAAGTGATCGGGGATAAAGCCGTACTCGCGCGCATCGGCGGCGAAGAATTCATTCTGTTGTATCGGGATGTGCCCAGCAAAGAAGTCATCAGAAATGTGGAAGCCATCCGCGCAAATCTGGAGCGCGTCGCGGCAGCGGATCCTAAACACACCACAGCCAGCTTCGGCCTGGTCAAATGTCAGCCGCAGTTTACGCAAAAACATCTGTTCCGTTTGGCCGATGAGTGTCTCTACAAAGCGAAAAACGAAGGGCGCAACCGCGTGGTCAAAAATCTTGGCCCCGATACGCCTTGAAAACGGTCCTAAAACAGCCTACATTCACTTTTTGATATATCCCACTAATTTTTACTGTATAGGAGAGGTGACCCACATGCAACCCATCCGCCCGAAATGGGGAGGTACCCTGACCGACCGCGAGCGTTTCCGCCGTCAAATGCACTACGAGCCCGTAGACCGTTGTTTCAACATGGAGTTTGGCTATTGGGACGAGAACTTCAACCTTTGGCCGATGTTCCGCGACAACGGCATCCAAAACAACGCGCAGGCCGATTTGTTTTTTAGTTTCGACCGTTTCCATTTTATTGGCGGCAATGTCTGGCTTTCGCCGATGTTTGAAGAGGAAGTTTTGGAGGAGCGCGGCGACATCCTGGTCATCCGCAACGAGGAAGGCCTCATTGCCGAAGTTCCGCGCGACCGCCACGATACGATCCCGCACTTTTTGAAGTCCTGCATTGAGGAACCCGAGGACTGGGAACGCATCAAATCCGAGCGTATGCGCCGGGACGACCCCAAACGTAAGGTAGACATCGAAGCGCTGAAGCGCGCGCATCCGGACGACCGGGACTACCCGCTCGGCGTGGACTGCGGCTCGATGATCGGCAAGGTGCGCGACTTACTTACCTTTGAGGGTTTGGCTTATGCTTGCTATGACTACCCCGAGATGGTTGAAGACATGGTAGAGACCTGCTGTGTGCTCGTCGAGGACTATTTGGATCAGGTGCTGCCGCACTTCTCGTTTGACTTTGCCATGGGTTGGGAAGACATCTGCTTCAAAACCGGTCCGATTGTCACCGTAGAGTTTTTCCGGGATGTCGTCATGCCGCGCTACAAACGCATTAGCAAAAAGTTGCGCGCCCACGGCATCGACATCTGGTTTACCGACTGCGACGGCGATGTGCGCCACATTCTGCCCTACATGCTCGAGGGCGGCATCAACTGCCTGTTCCCGTTCGAGGTTAACGGCTGCGCCCATCCGGCGGAACTGCTGAATCAATACGGTCGTGAACTGCGCATCATGGGTGGCGTTGACAAGCTGGAACTCGGTGCGGGCCGCGAGCGCATCAAGGCCTATCTGGAATCCCTTGTGCCCCTCGTCGAGCGCGGCGGCTATATCCCGTTTTGTGACCACCGCTGCCCGCCGAATGTCGACCCGGACGACTATTTGTATTACTTAGACCTCAAGCAGCAGATGTTTGGTCTGCCTTCTAAATAGGTTTTTATTCATTTCCCTCTGCATGATCTGACACAATCCGTCAACAAAACTTGCTTTTTTACAGATTGTACAGAGATTCTGAGTTTTATGCTACAGGCCGACGGCGGTCTTGCCCTAAATTTCTATCCCCGCCGCAGGCGTGGATAGAAAAACTTTATGCCACAGGCCGACGGCGTGTGGCATAAATGTTTTTTATCATTGGATACTATATATCCTATGCCCCTATCTACGGCTGAAGCATAGGACAACAAAACGCCTGCGTTGCAGACGGGAGGAAACCACCATCATCACGCTCGACACAAAACCCCAAAACGCCGAACCCTTTACGCCCGATCCGATCGCTTTGCTCGGGCTGATCACGCCGGAGTTAAAGGAACAGGAGTCCGAACGTTCTCTCGAAGAACTGGCCCGTCTGGCCGACACGGCGGGCTTTGCCGCCGTATTTACCGCCACGCAGGCGCGGTCAACCCCAGACCGCGCGACCTACTTTGGCAGCGGGAAACTCAGTGAAATCAAGGCCGCCATGGCCGACCAGGGCGTCTCCCAGGTCATCGTCGACGGTGAGCTTTCCCCCACGCAGATCCGCAATATGGAGGAGGCGCTCGGCGAAAACGCGCAGGTCATCGACCGCACGATGTTGATCCTCGACATCTTCGCGCGCCACGCCACGACGAGCGAGGGCAAAATCCAGGTTGAAATCGCTCGCCTGCGCTATACCGCCCCTCGTCTTACGGGCCGCGGCATTGAGATGTCGCGCATGGGCGGCGGCACCGCCAGCGGCTTCGGCGCGCACCGCGGCGGCGGCGAAACAAAGCTCGAGACCGATCGACGGCACATCCGCCGTCGCATCGACACACTGACGCGCGAACTCGAGGACATGAAAGCCAACCGCGCGCTTGTACGGCGCAGCCGTGAACGCTCTGGGCTGCCCCATGTGGCGCTTGTAGGGTACACAAACTGTGGAAAATCGACACTTCTCAACAAATTGACCGGTGCCGGTGTGCTGGCTGAAGACAAATTGTTTGCCACCCTCGACCCCACGACGCGTCGTCTCACGCTGCCGGGCGGCGAAACCGTGCTTCTGACCGACACGGTCGGCTTTGTGCGCCGTCTGCCCCACCACCTTGTGGAGGCCTTCCAGTCCACGCTCGACGAGGTCAAATACGCCGACCTCATTGTCCTGCTCTGTGACCTCTCCGACAGCGAACACGAAGACCAGCTCGCCGTCGCGCACGATTTGATCGCGCAACTCGGCGCGCAGGACAAACCCACCCTCACAGTCTACAACAAGATTGACCGCTGCCCGGACGCCCCGCAGAACCCACAGGGTCGGGATGTCGCCTATATCTCGGCACACAGCGGGCAAGGCGTCGGTGAGTTGTTGCAGCGCATCGAGAAGAAGCTCGAGGAAACCCGCCGTCGCGTCACTTTTGTCTTCCCCGTACAGAACCAAGCCGAAATCAGCGCGCTCTATGCCGGGGCGCACACGCTCTCCGTAGAATACCTTGAGGACAGCGTCCATGTTGTCGCGCTGGTAGACGACGCCCTACTGGGTCGCCTGCGCGCCTTCGTCGTGGACGGTCCCCCCGTGGAGTGAATCGGGCCTTTCATGATCACGCCCTTTACTGAAACCGCTCTGCCTCCGAATCGTGGGGGTAGTCTACCAAAATTGTGATGAATCTGTGAAGAAAATATGATGACAAAAAGCGTACACTGAAACAATCACCAATATCTACATACATTCTACACATTTTTTGGTATGATCTGCCCATACACAATTCCTGCATGTAAGCGTAGGATTCTATCTATTTCTTTCCCCCCGCCGCAGGTGGGAAAAAGAGAAACAGACAGTTCTTATGCTCAGATGCAAGGAATGCCTTGTGCTCGGAGCAACCGCACCCATTGGGTGACTTGATAGCGGGCAACCCCCAGAGGTCTGTCCCACAGAGAAGGAGCGTGATTTCGTTTGTCCAGCAAAAGCAGCGTGGTACGGGAAGGGAAAACCGAGGAGAAAAGCAAACTGGAGAAGATTTGCAACCTCATCGACCTTTACAAAGACAGAGAAGGCTCGCTGATTCAGGTTCTCCACCTATCGCAGGAGATCTACGGCTACCTGCCCATGCACGTACTTGAGACCATCGCCGAAGGCCTCTCCCTGCCGCTTTCCGAAGTAACGGGCGTGGCTACGTTTTACTCATTCTTTTCCACAACGCCCCGCGGCGCGCACACGATCCGCGTCTGTCTCGGCACCGCTTGCTATGTGCGCGGCGGTAAAAAGCTCGTCGACCGGCTCATGGAAACGCTGCACGTCGAGCTTGGCGGCACCACCGAGGACGGCCTGTTTACGCTCGAGGTGGCCCGCTGCATCGGCGCCTGCGGTCTGGCCCCGGCGCTGATGATCGACGACGTCGTCTACAAGCAAGTCAGCCCAAACCGACTCGACGCGATTTTGGCCAAGTACAGCCTGCCGGAAGGAGGCGACGAACATGGCCGTTGATGTCAGGAAACTCCAAAAGATCAAAGAGCGCACCCTCAAAGTCCAAGCCGGTTACAGCCACCGCATCTTGGTCTGCGGCGGCGCGGGCTGCGTCTCGTCCGACTGTGCCGCCGTCATCGATGCCCTGAAAAAAGCACGGGCGCACCACCGCCGCGAAGACAGCGTCGAGATCATTGAGACCGGTTGCATGGGCACCTGCTCGATCGGCCCGGTCATGTTGATCCTCCCCGAAAACACGTTTTACACGAACCTCAACCCAAAGGCAATTCCACACATCTTTCAAGAACACATTGTCGGCGGGAAAATTGTGACGGAGCATACATACTACGACCTATCATTGAAGCGTCACGTCCCGAATCTTGATGACATTGGCTTTTTCCAGCATCAAGTCAAAATCGCGCTGCGCAACTGCGGACAGGTGGACTACAGCTCCATTGACTCCTACATCGCCTGTGATGGCTATTTTGCGTTGGCCCGCGCGCTCACGGGCCTGAGCCCCGTAGACGTCATCGAGGAGATCAAGACCTCAGGCTTGCGCGGCCGCGGCGGCGCGGGCTTCCCGACCCACATCAAGTGGGAGGCCGGGCACAACGCGCCGGGCGACACGAAATACATCATCTGCAACGCCGACGAGGGTGACCCCGGCGCGTTCATGGACAGAAGCATCATCGAGGGTGACCCCCACACGCTGATTGAGGGCATGATCCTGGCCGGTTACGCCATCGGCGCGCCTGAGGGCTATGTCTACGTCCGCGCGGAGTACCCGCTGGCTGTCGAGCGCCTGACCGAGGCCATCCGTCAGGCACGCGACTATGGCTTACTCGGCCAGAACATTTTGGACTCGGGCTTTAACTTCGATTTGGAAATCCGCATCGGCGCGGGCGCGTTTGTCTGCGGCGAGGAGACGTCTATGCTGGCCTCCATCGAGGGCCGTCGCGGCGAGCCGCGCCAGAAGCCGCCCTTCCCGTTCCAGAAGGGCCTGTTTGGCTGCCCGACGATCATCAACAACGTCGAAACACTGGCCTCCGTCCCGGCCATCGTCTTGTCCGGCGGGGCTTGGTACGCGGGCTTCGGCACGGAGAAAAGCCATGGCACAAAGGTCTTCGCGCTGGCCGGTGACATCACGAACACCGGCATCGTCGAGGTGCCCATTGGGATGCCGCTCGGCGAGCTGCTCTTTGAAATTGGCGGCGGCGTCCAAGGCGGCAAAAAGTTCAAAGCCGCGCAGATCGGCGGCCCGTCCGGCGGCTGCATCACCGAGAGAAACCTCAACGTGCCGCTCGATTACGACGAACTGTCGCGTCTCGGCGCGATCATGGGCTCCGGTGGACTCATTTCGATGAGCGAGGACACCTGCATCGTCGACACCGCGCGCTACTTCATGGACTTCATCCAGGATGAGTCCTGCGGCAACTGTTTGCCCTGCCGCGTCGGAACGAAACGAATGCTTGAGGTCTTGGAGGCCATCACGCGCGGCGACGGCCAGGACGGCGACATCGAGCTGCTCGAAGAGCTCGGGGAGATCATCAAAGACACGGCCATGTGCGGCCTCGGACAGACCGCCGCCAACCCGGTGCTCAGCGCCATCCAGAACTTCCGCGAGGAGTTTGAGGAGCACATCCGCGACAAACACTGCCGCGCGGGCGTCTGCGCCGACCTCTTCATCTCCCCCTGTGAAAACACCTGCCCGGCAAACGTCAACGTGCCCGGGTATCTGTCGCTGATCACCGCCGGGCGCTTCATGGACGCCTATCATTTAATTCGCCAAGAAAACCCCTTCCCGGCTGTCTGTGGGCGCATCTGTACACGCCCCTGTGAGAAGAAATGCCGCCGGGGTTCTATCGACGAGTCTGTGGCCATCTGCAATTTGAAGCGCTTTGTCGCCGACTACGCGCTCAAACACGAGGACGCCTTTACCGAGGACATCGTCTTCCACAAAAACGGCAAGTCCGTCGCGGTCATCGGCGCGGGCGCGTCAGGGCTTACCTGCGCCTACTACCTCGTGCGCATCGGCTACACCGTCGATGTTTACGAGAGCGCCTCCGAGGCTGGTGGCGTGCTCGCAAATGGCATCCCCGAGTACCGGCTGCCCAAAGACGTTCTCAAACACGAAATCCAGCTCATTGAGCGCGAGGGCGTTAAAATCCACCTAAACTGCGAAGTCGGCCGTAACGTCCAGTTCAAGGAGCTTCAAAAGCTTTATGACGCCATTTACGTCGCCACGGGCACACAGTTCCCGGTCAAAATCAACATTCCGGGCGAAAACCTGCCCGGCGTGATCCCCGGCGTGACCTTCTTAGATCAGGTACACAAAAACCCGAAGCTCGACATTGGCGATACCGTGGCCATCATCGGTGGTGGCAACACGGCCATCGACTCGGCGCGCAGCGCGCGGCGGCTCGGGGCGTGCAAAGTGATCATCCTTTACCGCCGTATGCGTGACGCGATGCCCGCGTACAAAGTCGAAATCGACGAAGCGCTTGAGGAAGACATCGAGCTCATGGAGCTTGTGGAACCCCTGCGCTTTGTCGCGGGCAAAAACGGGCGGCTTGAAAAAATCGAGTGCCGCCGGATGGAGCTTGGCAGCTTTGACAACTCCGGCCGCCGCCGAAGCGTCCCGATTGAGGGCTCAAACTTCTTCGTCCAGGCAGACACCGTTGTCCCCGCGATCAGCCAATACGCCGACCTGCCCTTTGTCAGCAGCGACGAAATCGGACTTACGTCCTGGGGCACCTTTGTCGTGGACAAAGACACCCTGATGACGACGATGGAAGGCGTTTTTGCGGGCGGCGACGTCGCGCGCGGCCCCGATGAGGTCATTCGCGCGATTTCCGACGGCAAACAGGCCGCGCAGTCCATTGACGTCTACCTCGGCGGCAAGGGTACACTCAACAAAGGCCAGCCGATTGACATCCCACAAACCCAATACCACGACGACGAAATCATCACACATCCACGCTTTGACCTGAAGGTACTTGAGCCCGAAACTCGCAGCGACAACTTCGACGAGGTCGTGCTTGGCTACCACAAACTCAACGCGATCGCGGAGTCCATGCGCTGTTTGCACTGCGAAAGGAGGGCCTGAGGCATGATCACGCTTACCATTGATGGGAAGTCCGTTGCGGCACAGCCTGGAGACACGATTCTTGAAGCCGCGAAACGCGCGGGAATCGACATCCCAAATCTCTGCTACCTTAGTGATGTACATAAGCATGGTTCCTGCCGGATTTGCGTCGTAGAAGTCGAAGGTGCGAAAAATTTGCAGCCCTCCTGCCTTGTCACGGCGCACGAGGGCATGGTGGTGCACACCTGCTCGCGCCGTGTCCGGGACGCGCGCAAGGTATTGTTTGAATTGATGATCTCCGACCACTCCGTGAGCTGTCTGAGCTGCAAGCGCAACCAAAGCTGTGAGCTCCAGGCATTGGGCCGCAAGCTCGGCGTGAACGAAACGCGCTTTGTCGGCATCCTCACGGACAAAAACATAGACTCCTCGGTCTCCATCACGCGCGATATGACCAAGTGCGTGCTCTGCCGCCGCTGCGTGACCGTCTGCAACGAGGTGCAGGGCGTCGGCATCCTAAACCCGCAGCACCGCGGCTTTAAGACCGTGATCGGCGGCCCGATGAACCAACCGCTCGGCACACTGAACTGCGCGTTCTGCGGCCAGTGTACCGTGGTCTGTCCGGTCGGCGCGCTCAAAGAAACTGACTCGATTCAGCCGGTCTGGAAAGCACTGGCCGACCCGAAAAAGCGCGTTGTCGTGCAAGTCGCCCCGGCGGTACGCGTGGCCATCGGGGAAATCTTCGGCGTCCCCGGCGGAACATCGGTCACGGGCAAGCTTGCCGCCGCGCTACGCCGTATGGGCTTTAACGATGTGTTTGACACGAACTTCACCGCGGATCTCACGATTCTGGAGGAGGGCACGGAGCTTCTCTCCCGTCTCAAGGCCGCGCTCACAGGCGGAGAGGCGACGCTCCCGATGATCACGAGTTGCAGCCCGGGCTGGATTAAGTACGTTGAGCACCACTTCCCCGAAGAACTCGATCACCTCTCGTCTTGCAAGTCGCCGCACACGATGCTGGGTGCCTTGGTCAAGTCCTATTACGCTCAGAAGATCGGCGTCGATCCCAAAGACATCTTTGTCGTCTCCGTCATGCCCTGCACGGCCAAAAAGTTTGAAATTGAGCGCTCGGAGATGCGTTGCGGCGGCCACAAGGACGTCGACGCCGTGATTACGACCCGTGAATGCGCACAGATGTTCAAAGAAGCCGGGATCGACTTCGCCGAGCTCCCCGAAGAGCGTTTCGACGCGCCGATGGGCCTGTCCACCGGGGCCGCCGACATTTTTGGGCTGACCGGCGGCGTTATGGAAGCCGCGCTGCGGACGGTTTTCGAACTCGTCACCGGACGGGACTTCCCGTTTGAAAACTTACACGTGGAACCGATTGTGGGCTTTGACAAAGTCAAAAGCGCGGAGATCACCTTTGAAAACGTGCTGCCCGCTTTCAAACACCTGGAGGGAGTCACGGCGCGGGTGGCCGTCACAAGTGGGCTGTCGGGTGCCAAGCAGTTGCTGCGGGAAATCGCCACGGGTGCGTCTCCCTATCACTTCATCGAGGTCATGGGTTGTCCGGGCGGCTGCATCATGGGCGGCGGCCAGCCGCGCTCTAAGGATCCCGACATTCGGCTGAAGCGTATGAAGGCTTTGTACGGTGAAGACGAAGGCAAACACCTGCGCAAGTCGCACGAAAACCCAGACATTTTGACGCTTTACAAAGACTTTTTGGAAGAGCCCGGCGGACATATCTCACACAGCTTGCTGCACACGCATTATCTCAAGCGCGATATGATTTGCGAGACGCCCGAGACCTGGGCCGTTCTGCCCGCGCGCCAGGCCAAGCTCCGGCGGCTGCCGCGCGAAGATGACACGGGCGACGAACTCACCGAAATCCGCAAAGAAAAACGCGAGCAAATGGACTCCGAAAAGGTCATGTCGCTCCATTCGGAGAACATCCGCGTGCGCGACGAACTCAAAGATGCATTGGAAACGATTGACATTCTCAAAAAAGTCATCAGTGACAGCAAACTGTCTCCGATGCGCTGATTCTTTCGCTATATTGGTATATTATTATAGTGTTTTTTCTGTTTGACTGCCCCAATTCCTCCCTTAATCAGGCCCCCGACAGCTGTCGCGTTTCCGCTAAATATTCCGCCGGGAAAGCACGGTATTCCAATGCTTTCCCGGCCTGTTCTCCTGTTGTTTCTCCAATGAACGAGGCACGCCCCAGCACTCGATATACAATCATTGGAAGCCGATTGCGACTCCACCAACTCTGTCGCTCGTCTTTTTTTCTTTGAATCGGGAATATTGTTGATTTTGAGAAATTTTTGTTCTCATTTGTCGAAATTCCTGATATCTTGTCCGACTCTTTTTTCGGTCATTGCGTAAAAAAAGATAAGCTCAAGCGAATCCTTTTTGCGGATCCGTACGAGACTTGAGGTGAATCCCCTTGCGAAAAAATTTGATCCTTCTAGCCTTCGGCGACCACAAAGGACGAAAAGCCTTATACCACGCGCTGATACAGGAAGACCTGTCCGTCCATGAGGCCTCCGACGGCATATCGGCGCTGAAGCTTGTGCGCCGAAACGAATATCAGTTGATCGTCCTCGATGACGACCTGCCTGAGCTCGACGGCTACCTGGTCTGTGGTCAAATTCGCCTGCTCTCGCAGGCGCCCGTGGTCTTCCTCGGCAAGAGCCGTCGCCGAGAGTTCATCGAGCAGGCCTACCATGCGGGCGCGGACGACTACATCCAAAAGCCATTTTTGGAGTGGGAAATTCTTTTGCGTGTTCGTGCGTGGCTCCGGCGAACCTCTTCGGTTCTGCCCGAGACACGCATCACCATAGAGGGGCTTGCAATCTTTCCGGAGGCTCACACGGTACTCGTCGATGATGCGGATGTGAGTCTTAGCCCCAAAGAGTTTCAGCTTCTTCTGCTGCTGTCCCGCAATCCCAACCGGGTGTTCACGCGGGAGATGCTGCTCTCCAACATTTGGGGCGAAGGTTTTTTCGGCAGTGACCGGACGGTGGACACGCACATCAAGACCCTACGCGACCACATCAAACCCTATGGGCGCCTAATTGAGACAGTCTGGGGCATCGGCTACAAACTACAGTTGCCTTAATCGTTTTTGAGGCGTATACTATATCGTAATTTCAATGATTGCCTCCAGGAGGGATACAATCGTGGATAAAACTGTTTCAACTCCCAATGCCCCCGCTGCTGTCGGCCCTTACGCCCAAGCCGTTTGGGCTGGTGACATGCTCTATCTCTCCGGCCAGATCCCGCTGGATCCCCAAACCGGCTCGCTTGTCAGTGAAAACTTTTCAGAGCAAGTCCGGCAAGTTCTGCAGAATATCCAAGCGGTGCTTAAGGCCGCTGGGCTCACACCCGCACAGGTGGTGAAAACCACTGTGTATCTAACCGAAATCAATCAGTTTAGTACGCTCAATGAACTCTACGCCGAAGTGTTTGGCGCAGCACCCCCAGCGCGCAGTTGCGTGGAGGTCTCGGCCCTACCGCGCGGCGCGCAAGTAGAAATAGAGGTCACGGCCTACCGCGGGTGAAATCTCTTCGTATGCGAAAAATCAACACGCAAAACGTAGGGAGCGACGTGGGCATCGCTCCCTACTTCTCTTCTTTACAAACCAAAAACAATGTAGTATAATACTCTCGCACCGTGATGAGATTCCTTTCACCGTGCGCCCATATCGCGCCGCTGTGATGAAATTGGCAGACGTAGTGGACTCAAAATCCACCGGTGGCGACACCGTGCCGGTTCGAGTCCGGCCAGCGGCACCAACCGCACACAATCCGAACCACTCACGACAGGTTATTCCTGTTGGTAAAGGGTTCGGATTCTGCTTTATCTGGAATAAAATTGAGAGAATGCGTTGTGCCTCTTGCATTGATCGGTGTATAATGAAATTTATTGGTAGGAGAATAATTGTAAGTAACAGTGAAACTGATGGGAGAAATGTTCAATGCAATTCATTGAAAGAGATACTTTGCATATTTGTGGATATGTTGTTGAAACGGACGCGACACAAAACGCGGATGACCTTTCCAAGCTATACAAAGACTTTTTTGACAACGATCAGGAAGCCGTTTTACTCAACTTGCCTGGCAGCAAAAAAGGATTTTATGGACTCATGTGGTACACGCAAGGGCATGAAAAATACTGTTATCTTCTTGGCATCGAAGTAGGAGGAGCGTGTGAAACGCCTGATCATGCCATTCTTAAAACCATTCCTAAAACGACATATGCCGTTGGCCGGTACCCGCATGATAAAGACGCGATTGAAGCGTGGGGTGAATTTTTCTTTACAGACATTCCAAAGGAAGGCTATGCCCCCAACGAACCGCTCAATCTATATTTTGAATTTTTCCCAGAAAGCGTAAATGGGGATTATGAATTGTGGGTTCCGGTGGTAAAGTCCGATGGTTGAACGACTTCTTGCTAAAGGCAGTGAGCCAAGCAATGAACCGTTCGAAGAGTACTTGCGCAGTCAAAACTACAAATGCCCAATGGCTTTGGAAAACATCTAAAAACGCATTGTTGTTTGACTAATGATTACGATTGACTGCAAAGCCGCGTACATATGGCGTTTTTATATGTCCCTTATGGGTGTCCACTTGATTGCAATCATCGGCATAATCGGCATAATTTGCAACACAAGGAAAAGAAACTATATTCCCCACTTGACAGCCAAACCGTTTCTGTGCTACAGTAAAAAAGCAAACGCGATGATAGAGACGGCGCGAAATGTGTAGCGTACAGAGAGCCGGCGGTTGGTGCGAGCCGGACGTGATGATTTCACGGCTTATCCCTCTTGAGCGGGTTTTCCGAACCGGTTGGGATCTCCTATGCCGATTGGCGGCTGAGTCCATTGCCTTAGTAAGGGAACACGGTCCGGCCCCGTCATCGGCCAGAGACTTGCTGGAGTCTCACGGAGCGGGTTCCTTTCGGGGAATCAATTTGGGTGGTACCGCGCGACGATATATGTTGCGTCCCAAAGTGTTGGGGCGCTTTTTTGTTGTTTAATAATAACTTGGCGTCTCAAAAATGCCCCTCGCAATCCAATCGTTGACCAAGCGGATTCATATTCACCCCAGACATGCGAGCATTTCCGGGAGCCCCAGATTTCGCCGCAGCAACATCATGATTCCCTTACAACAAAACCGCAGTTTTCAGATGGACTAAAATTTAGGAGGTATGTCTTATGACCGAGCAACTGCAAGACATTGGCCGTCGTCTGCGCGCGTTGAGAGAAATTCAGGACATTTC
>CAYWWF010000035.1:0-12309 GCA_964461745.1 uncultured Oscillospiraceae bacterium
TCAGCGTCAGCGACGCGGCCTGCCCGATGCGATAGGCCAAAAGTGCGTCGAGGTTCTCCCCCACCACGCCCCGGACGCCGTCGGTTCCAAATAAAATGCCCATATGCTTCCTCCCTACAGGCGAAAAGCTTTGGTTTACTATCCTGGATCCGTTCAATTGACAGAAACTTCGCAGCTCTTCTCTCGTAAATTCCATCGTTTTTCCGGGAATTCACTTCCCGGAAAAATTTCCACCGACCCTTTCTGTTGAAAAACCTCAGTTTTTTCAACAGACCTACTCTATTCTATTTCCATCTGTTCCTGTCCTATGAACTTAAGCCCCAAATGCGCATAGGCCTGTGGCGTTGCGCAGCGACCACGCGGCGTGCGCATCAAAAAACCGATCTGCATCAGGTAGGGCTCATAGACATCCTCAAGGGTAACCGCCTCTTCGCCAATCGTCGCGGCCAGGGTTTCAAGCCCCACAGGCCCACCGCGGTAGTTGTCAATCAGCGAGCGCAGCATACGTCGGTCTGTCATGTCCAAACCGAGCTCATCGATGTCAAGCAGCTTCAGCGCCTGCTTTGTGATGTCTTTGGTGATGTATCCTTCCGCGCGTACCTGCGCGAAATCCCGCACACGTTTCAAGATGCGGTTGGCGATACGCGGCGTGCCCCTAGAGCGCGACGCGATCTCAAACGCGCCTTCGCGGTCTATGCCAATCTTTAATATAGAAGCACTGCGCAGTACAATTTCCATCAATTCCTCGGGCGTATACAGTTCCAAACGCTGCACGACCCCAAAGCGGTCACGCAGAGGCGCGGAAAGCTGTCCGGCCCGTGTGGTCGCGCCGATCAGTGTAAAGCGCGGCAAATCCAGTCGAATCGAACGCGCCGAAGGCCCTTTGCCGAGGATGATGTCCACGGCAAAGTCCTCCATGGCCGGATATAGCACTTCCTCCACGACGCGGTTGAGCCGGTGGATTTCATCGATGAAGAGCACATCAAATTCGTTTAGGTTGGTCAGCAGTGCGGCCAAATCTCCGGCCTTTTCTATCGCGGGGCCCGAGGTCACGCGAATGTTCACGCCAAGCTCGTGGGCGATGACACCGGCCAGCGTGGTTTTGCCAAGCCCCGGCGGGCCGTAGAGCAGCACATGGTCAAGTGCCTCTTTTCTTCCTTTGGCCGCATCGATAAAAATGGACAAGCGCTCCTTAGCGCCACTCTGTCCCAAATAGTCCCGCAGCGTTTGCGGCCGGAGGGAAAGCTCCGGATCCTCATAGGGCAGCCGGGATGTGGTGACCACGCGCTCTTCCATATCGTCAAAGAGTATGCTCATGTCGATACCTCCCTCGTTGACAGCAGGGCCTTGTAGGGAACGCATTCCATGCGTTCCAATTTACCATTGTGACACAACCCCATCTCAACGCATCATTGTTTCCCCAAACTCTTGAGCGCCAAACGGATCAATGTCTCCGTCGAGTGCCCCTGTCCGTCCAAACCCTCGAGCGCCGCGGCGGCCTGTGTGGCCGGAAAACCGAGAACCTGCAAGGCGGCCAAGGCCTCCTGCAGCGGGCTGCCGGGCTGCAAAGCCGCGCTCATGCCGACCTCACCCTTACCGCTCACTTTTCCCAATTTGTCCTGGAGTTCGAGCACAATGCGGGAAGAAAGCTTCTTGCTGATGCCGGGCACCTGGCTCAAAGAGACTTCATCTCCGGTCAGGATCGCCATCGCCAAACGCTCCGGCGTCATAGAGGACAAAACGGCCAGCGCCTTTTTGGGCCCCAGGGATGTCACGGTGATCAGCATACGGAAAGACGAAAGTTCTCCCTGGCTCAGAAAGCCGTAAATCTCGATGACATTGTCCTTGTTGGCAATTTCCTGCACGTAGAGTGTATGCACTTCTCCGACGGTAAGCGAAGAGAGCGTTTGCAAAGACGTGTGGCAGCCGTAACCGACGCCGCCGACGTCCACGACGACCAAATGAGGCTCAATGTGCGCGATTTCACCGCGCAGATGGTAAAGCATGTGGATTTCCTCCCCTGTGATCATTGCCCGCTGCATATCTATTTTGCAAAATATCTCGAATTTTCTCAGACCGTCAGAGTAGCCTCGCAGAGTTTTCTGCCGTGGGCAGAAAATGGAGTTAAAATGTTTTTCCGGGAATTCACTTCTCGGAAAAACTTCACCAAACCCATTTCGCCCCAAAATCTCAATTTTGGGACGATTTTACACGAGCTTCCCCTCCCGCGCGGCTGATGCGATATGGGCGTGACAGAGCGCGACGGCAAGCGCGTCGGCGGCGTCGTCGGGTCGAGGTATGGCCTCGAGGCGCAGCAAATTGCGCGTCATCTCCATGACCTGCCGCTTTTCCGCGCCGCCGTAACCCACCACCGCAAGCTTGACTTGCATCGGTTTGTACTCATAGATCGGCAGATGGTGGCGCGCCGCCGTCATCAAGATGATGCCGCGCGCGTGGGACACGGCAATCCCCGTTGTGGCGTTTTTCCCGAAAAACAATTCCTCCACGGCCATACAGTCCGGTCGTGTGACACCGATAAGCTCTGTGAGGTCGTCGGCAATCGTAAGCAGCCGCTGGGACAGCGGCGTGTGTGCCGGTGTTTTGATCACACCGTGTCGCAGGTGCCGGATGCGCCCGGGCTCGGCGTCCAGCAGTCCGAAGCCCAGCGTGGCAAGCCCCGGGTCAATTCCTAAGATGATCATAACAAAAGACTCCGCGCCGCCGACTCAATGGCCAGGCGTCCGGCCTCAAAGGTGAGGCCCCCTTGCAAAAACGCGTCATACGGCGCGCGCATGGGCGCGTCACAACTGAGTTCCAACGAACCGCCCTGCACGAAGGTACCTGCCGCCATCACAACGGGATCCTCGTACCCCGGCATATCCCAGGGTTCAGGCACGGCAAAGCTGTCCACGGGGGACGCCGCTTGCACACCCTGACAGAAGCGCAAAAGCGGTTCCGGCGCGCCAAAACGGATGCGCTGGATGATGTCAAAGCGCTCGGAGAGCGGCAACGGATCCACTTCAAAGCCGAGCTTCTGCAGCAGGGACGCACAAAATGTGGCGGTCATCAGCGCTTGGGAGACCGTGTGCGGTGCAAGAAACAAGCCCTGCATCATGGCGCGTGTCTGTCCGAGGGACGCGCCCGCGTGCCGCCCGATGCCGGGGGCTGTGAGTCGTGCCGCCGCGCGCTCGACCAGCAAGTGCTTCCCCGCGATGTAGCCGCCGGTGAGCGCCAAACCGCCGCCGGGATTTTTGATCAGGGAACCGGCGATGAGATCCGCGCCTACGTCGCAGGGTTCACGCGTTTCCACAAACTCGCCGTAACAGTTGTCTACCAGTACATGGACGTCTGGATTCACAGCCTTAATTCGTGCAATGAGGCGCGCGAGATCACCCATAGACAGTGCCTGACGGTCGCTGTAGCCCCGTGAACGCTGGAGAAATACAGCACCCACATCCGGTGCCTGAACCGCCGCTTCTATGGCAGCCTCATCGGGCCGCCCGTCCGGCGTCAGCGCTACTTCCCTGTACTTCACGCCCAATTTGCAAAGCGAACCGGGCGTCTCCTTCCCGTTTCCTATGACACCTTGCAACGTGTCATAGGGGGCCCCCGTAGCCGACACAAGCGTCTGTCCGGGTTCTACCACCGCAAACAGCGCGCATGCGAGCGCATGAGTACCGCTGACCATCTGCATGCGCACAAGTGCGTCCTGTGCGCCGAAAACATCGGCGTAGATGCGGTCGAGCGTGTCACGGCCCGTGTCGTCGTAGCCGTAACCGGTAGTTCCGGCAAAATGCGCGTCGCTGAGACGGTGCGTTTGAAACGCGCCGAGCACCTTCTTTGTGTTGTGCAGCGCCACCTCGGAAAAATGGGCAAAGCGCGGCAAAACCTCGGCCTGCGCTTTTTGGCACAAGTCGAGGAATTCTTCGGGTGTCAAAGATTGTGGCGAGTGGTTCAAAATCGCGTCTTCCTCCCCCATGGCATCACACAAAACAAACACAGCGCCTACACCCCATGCTCAGTGGCACAGGGCGCAGACGGTGAAAGATTCATATCATTTAGATGCCGTAGACTTCAGGCCCAGTGAGCAGTTTGACACCGGCCTCCGAAAGCACCTGACTCGCGCGCTCATTGTCCTGCACGCGCAGGATCACATAGGCGCCGTCGGTTTTGCGCGTGATGAACGCGTAGGCGTACTCAAGGCCGATGCCCGCTTCGGTGAGTGTCTGCAAAACATGGTGCAACGCGCCGGGCGCGTCGTCGACGCAAATGGCCAGCACTTGCGTCTTTGAGGCCATAAAGCCCTCGGCTTTCAAAGCCTCCACGGCCCGCTCAGCGTCATTGACAATCAGCCGCAGAATACCGAAATCTGTCGTGTCGGCGATGGAGAGCGCGCGAATGTCAATTTTCTCACGCGCCAAAATCTCGGTGATGCCGGACAGGCGGCCAAGTTTGTTTTCGACAAACACGGAAATCTGATGGATAAACATAAGACATCCCCCAGTCCAAATTTAGACATTCTATTGCTTCCCCCCGCCTACGGCGGGGGGAAGCAATAATTTTTACTGCATGTTCCGGCGGTCTTCCACACGCCGGGCTTTGCCCTCAAAGCGCTGGATGGTATTGGGTGCTACGAGCGTTACTTTTGCGGCGAGTCCCAAGGTGCTCTCGACGGCGTGGCGGATTTTCTTTTCAAGAGACTCCAGCTCACGCACTTCGTCGGAGAAGAACGCTTCGGTCATCTCCACCTGAATTTCCATGCGGTCGAGATTGTCCACACGCTCCACAATGAGCATATAGTGTGGGGCGGTTTCGCCAAAGCCGAGCAGTACCGACTCGACCTGAGACGGGAACACGTTGACGCCACGGATGATGAGCATATCATCCGTACGACCGCGCGGCTTGAGCATACGCACGAAAGTGCGGCCGCAAGCGCATTTTTCGTGATTCAGTGCCGTGATGTCATGCGTGTTGTAACGCATCAGCGGCATGGCCTCTTTGGTGATGCAGGTAAAGACAAGTTCGCCGTACTGTCCGTCGGGCAACGGCTCGCCAGTCTCGGGGTCGACGACTTCGGCCATGAAGTGGTCTTCCATGACATGCAGACCGTTTTTGTGCTGGCACTCGTTGGCGACACCCGGCCCGGTAATCTCGGACAGTCCATAGATGTCATAGGCCTGCAAGCGCAAGCGCTCTTCGATACTCGCGCGCATATTCTCAGTCCAAGGTTCCGCGCCGAATACGCCGACGCGCAGCTTGATCTTATCCAGCAGACCGGCCTTTTCGGCGGCATCGGCGAGATACATCGCGTAGGACGGGGTACATAAGAGCACGGTAGAACCAAAGTCCGTCATAATCTGCAACTGACGCGCGGTGTTGCCGGAGCTCACGGGGATGACCGTACAGCCGACCGTCTCGCCGCCGTAGTGGCCGCCGAGGCCGCCCGTAAACAAACCATAGCCGTAGGAAACGTGGCAGATATCACTCTTGGTCACGCCAGCCATCGTCAGGCAGCGCGCCATACACTCGTTCCAGATTTCAATGTCGCGCCGCGTGTAGCCGACAACCGTCTGTTTGCCGGTGGTGCCGGATGAGGCGTGGATGCGGATGACCTCGTCCATCGGTACGGCAAAGAGGCCGAACGGATAGTTGTCACGCAGGTCGGTTTTGTGGGTAAATGGCAGTTTTTTTAGATCTTCGACACCATGAATGTCCTCGGGTGTCAGTCCCGCGGCTTCCATCTTGGCGCGGTAGGCCGGAACATGGTCATAGGCTCGCCGAACGGCTTTTTTGAGATTCTCGCTTTGCATGGCGGTGAGTTCGTCTCTGGACGCGGTTTCAATCTCAGGATTCCAGTACATGGGGGATTCCTCCTCTTGGGGTTAAGGCGACACCGCCCGATTCAATTTACTATTTTAGATCTACAGCCGCGCGACCCAGCGCGAAGGCTTTCTCATTGATCGCGAGAATCTTCTCGGGGAAGAACCGCCGGATCACCTCTTCCCATACGGAAAGTGGAATGTCCAGCACATGCGACATAGCGCCCATCATGACCGTGTTCGTCGCGCGCACGCTCCCGGCTTCTCGGGCCAAGCTCAGCGCGTCCACAAAAAGCACCCGACGACCGGAGGCTAAAAGCTCCGCCTCGATGCCATCCGGATAGGCCGCCGACCCAGAAATCACGGGCATTGGCAGGATGTTTTGTGTGCTCATGACGACGCTGCCGTCCGCGCGCACATGCGAGGCCCAGCGCAGGGCCTCCAAAGCTTCCAGCGCCAGCAACACATCCACCTCGCCGGGCGGCACCACCGGTGAATGCACCACTTTGTCCGCGCGCACATAGGTGACAACACTGCCACCGCGCTGGCTCATGCCGTGAATTTCGCTGACTTTGACGTCCAGGCCCTGGGAGAGATACACTTCACCGATGAGGCGGCTGGCCAAGAGAGAGCCTTGCCCGCCAACCCCGGCAATCAAAATGTTCTTCACTGGGGCTCCCCTCCCTTCGGCTCCGCGGCTTTCGCACCGGCACTCTCGCGACCCGAGGGCACCGCGCCGCTTTCTCGTTCAAACGAAAGGCCTTGCTCGTCGCGGCCGATCGCACCAAAGCGGCAGAGTCTTTCGCAGAGGCCGCAACCTACGCAAAGCGAGGCGTCGATGGATAAGTTCTTTTGACCTTCCAATCGAATGGCCGGACAGCCGATGCGCATACAGGCCTTGCAGGCCGTGCAGCGCTCACTGTCGATTCTGTAGGCGTCTTGCTTCGGTACATTCGGCAAAAGGATGCAGGGCCTACGCGTCACGATGACCGAAGGCTCGGGGGCGGCAAGCTCTTCCTTGATTCTCGCCTCAACCTCAGCCAAATCGTGAGGATCGACTTCCACGACGCGAGAAACACCGACGGCGCGGCAAAGCGCCACTAGATCCAACGCGGGCGCGGGGGCACCCTTCAAGGTGCGACCGGAGCAGGGGTTTTGCTGGTGGCCGGTCATGCCCGTGATGGAGTTATCGAGAATCAGCACCGTAGCGGGGCTCTGGTTGTAGACGATGTCCACAAGTCCCGTGATGCCGGAGTGGGCGAAGGTGGAGTCGCCGATGACGGCCAGGGTCTTCGAGGCCATCTCGGGCCGCGCGGTGACAAAGCCGTGCAAGGAGGAAACCGACGCGCCCATACAGACGCAGAGATCCATCGCCGAGAGCGGCGGCGCGGCGGCCAGTGTATAGCAGCCGATGTCGCCGGTGACGGTGAGTTTAAGTTTCGAGAGGATGTGGAACAGGCCCCTGTGCGGGCAACCGGGACAGAGCACCGGCGGACGCTGGGGCGCTGTGGTAAAGTTCTCTTCCTTCTTTGGAGCGGCGGTGTCCGCACCCAGCACGACGTTTCGAATGGTCGCCACTTTGATCTCTCCGAGCAAGGAGAAATCCGACTTGCCGCGCACTTTCAGTCCCCACGCGCGCAGACTGGTTTCAATAAACGGATCGAGTTCTTCAATCACAAACAGCTCATCCACTTGGGAAGCAAAGTCCAGAATCAGCTTCCGGGGCAGCGGATGGATAAAACCAAGCTTTAAGTAAGATACCTGGTCACCCAGGGCTTCACGGGCTGAGGCGTAGGCGATCCCGGCGGCGATGACGCCAACTTTCTTGCCGTCCACGCGCTTTTCACTCCAGAGCACCGTGTTTGGCGGAGCGGTCTCAGCAAAGTCCGAAAGCGCACGCAGACGCTCTTCCACGACGACATGTCTCGTGCGCGCGGCGGCCGGTACCATGACGTATTTCGCGGCATTTTTGGTATAGGCTTTGAGCTCAATGTCCGCGCGGTTCCCGCAAGGTACGAGACTTCTCGCGTGGGCGATGCGCGTCGTCAGTCGCAGCATTACCGGTGTGTCGAAGCGTTCGGAGAGCTCATAAGCGTCTTTGATGAACTGCAAGCACTCCGCCGAGTCCGAGGGCTCCAGCATCGGCAGTTTGGCGGCCAGCGCGTAATGGCGGCTGTCCTGCTCGTTTTGCGAGGAGTGCATATCCGGGTCATCGGCCACAGCCAACACAAGTCCGGCATTGACGCCTGTATACGCGGCGGTAAAGACCGGATCGGCGGCGACGTTGAGACCCACGTGTTTCATCGCGGAAAACGCACGCGCACCCGCAAAAGACGCGCCGATGGCGCTCTCGACAGCAACTTTTTCATTTGGGGCCCACTCGGCGTAAATCTCTTCATACTTCGCCGCGTACTCGGTAATCTCCGTGCTCGGCGTACCGGGATAGCTCGAAACAAAGCGCACACCGGCCTCCCAGAGACCGCGCGCCACCGCTTCGTTGCCCAGCATCAGTCGTTTCTCCATGGTATCTCAGTTCCCCCTAGTGACAAAATAATCGCTACCAAACAACCTTCGTAATCCAAGACCGTTGTGAAGGTGGATTCTTTGTTCCCATCCGTCTGATAACCGCAGTTTGTTAGCTGGACTCTATCGCATGTCTTGCACCCGCTTGGCCTTCCCCTGGAATCTTTCGATGGTTTTCGGGCCGACAAGCGTGACTTTTGTGTCCAAACCCAGCACCGACCGGAGTTTCGCGCGGATCACATGCTGCAAGCCTTCCAACAGCGCAAAGCTTTCGAGCAGCGCGCCATCTTGCAACTCCACCTGCACTTCGAGCGTGTCCATAAAGTTTTCATGCCGCAGAATGAGCTGGTAGTGGGGGCTGATGTGCTCCATGGTCATCAGGGCGCTTTCGATCTGCGAGGGAAAGACGTTGACGCCCTTGATGATCAGCATATCGTCGCTGCGGCCTCTCACTTTGTCCATGCGCACATGGGTGCGTCCGCAACGGCAGGGCTCGTAGTTCAGACGCGTGATGTCTCGGGTACGGTAACGAAGAATCGGCATGGCCTCTTTGGTGAGCGTCGTAATCACCAGTTCCCCAAGCTCCCCTTCCGGGAGAATTTCCCCGGTTTCGGGGTCGATGATCTCAGGCAGGAAGTGATCTTCCGCGAAGTGGAGGCCGTCGCGCTCAATGCACTCCCCGGAAACGCCCGGGCCTGTGAGCTCGCACATGCCGTAGTTGTCGGTGACAATGATGCCGAAGTTATTTTCGATGCGCCGCCCCATCTCCGCCGTGCAACCCTCTCCACCGAACAGGCCGACGCGCAGTTTGAGTTTGTCGCGGATACCCTGTTCGCTGACGACTTCGCTCATATAGGTCGCATAAGAGGGCGTCGCCACAAGTACGGTGACACCGAAGTCCTCCATCAACATGAGCTGCCGCTCGGTGTTGCCCGAAGACAGCGGCAAGATGGTGGCTCCTAAGCGCTCCAATCCATAGTGCAGACCGAAGCCGCCCGTAAACAGGCCATAGCCGAACGCAATCTGCACAATGTCCTCATCGGTGACCCCCACTGCGGTCGCCAAACGCGCCACAAGGTCGGCCCAGGTTTCGAGGTCACGCCGTGTGTACCCGGCCATCGTAGGCTTGCCGGTGGTGCCCGACGAGCCTTGGAGGCGCACGACATCCTTCATCGGGACGGAAAACATTCCAAACGGGTAGTTGTCCCGAAAATCCGACTTCTCGGTAAACGGCAGATGAGACAAATCCTTCAGCGACCGGATTTTCTCTGGGCTCACCCCGGCGCGCGTGAGTTTTTCGCGCATCACGGGCGAGGTCTTCAGCATCCGATCCACAACCGCGCGCAAGCGTTCAAGCTGCAACGCCTCTATGTCACGGCGGGGCATCGTTTCTATGTCTTTCTGCCAAAACATACGCGTCATTCCTTTTTCAATCGAATGCCCGTGCGCTCTCTGATTCGAGACCTGACGGGCCTTTATCCCAGTCGGCGCGTTACGCCTTTACAGTCTCCGTTTCTGCAAACGCGGCATCCACCACCGCCGGGTCAAGCTTCTTCGTAAACAGGCTCACAAGCGGCACAATGACAAAGGAAACGGCCATCGCGCAGACACCATATGTCGGGGCGTCCTTCGAGGCGGCTTGGAACGCCGGGTAGAAGCCTTCGGCGAGCGCCGGGTTCGTAAATGTATTGATAAGTGTCATCGTTAAAATCGTGGCAAAGCCGCCGAGGAAACCGGCCCAGGCCCCGGCCCGGGTGATTCCCTTCTTAAACAGGCCCCAAACGAACGGGCCGATGAAGCAACCGGCCACCACACCCCAGGCGTAAGACATCAGCGACACAATGATCGTGATGTTCGCGCTCGCAAAAATAAAGGAGACGGCTACAAACACAAGACAGAGTACACGCGTCAGCGTCATCTGCGTCTTTTGACTGACCGGACGCTTAAGTAACGACACAAAGTCCACGGAAATGGCCGAACTTGAGGTAAGCACAATCGCCGAGAGTGTGGACATCGACGCCGAGAGCACAAGCAGCAAAATCACGGCCAAAAGCACCGAACCCCAGAACGTCGGGCCGAACGCGGAAAGCAACATTGTCGGCACAACGGAGTCCGTGCCGCCCGCGGGGAGCTGATTGTTCAAAATCAGGCGGCCCATCGTACCGGCAAAGTAGGCGCAAATGCCGATCACAAGCGCGAAGGCGGTCGAGATGACCATGCCGCGTTTGATGGCCGCGTCGTCCCGCACCGCATAGAACTTGTGCATCATCTGCGGCAGGCCCCAAACACCAAAGCTCGTAAGCAAAATGTTGATCATCAGGAATCGAATGTTGTCGCCGCCGAAAATGTTCGTAAGCCCCGCCGGTTCGCCGGGTATTTTGGAAATTTCAGAGAGCTTACTCACCAGGCCCGAAATGCCGCCGACCTGTGGCTGCGAAAGCAAGGCGATGACCATCACCACGGCACCGACAATCATGATGATCCCTTGGATGAAATCCGTCAGCACGGTGGCCTTGTAGCCGCCGAGCATCAGATAAAACGCCGTGAGCAACGCGACGATGAACATACAGACCGTCGACGGAGACAGACCCCAGAAGATGTCGGATATGTTCGGGAAAATAGCGCCGAAAAGCGCACCGAGGCCTTTATAGACCGCAGCGGCATAGGGCACAAGGAAGACGAAGATGACGATAACGACAAAGGCCTTCATCTTCTTGTCCGCAAAGCGCGCGCTGAAGAACTCGGGCATCGTGCGCGCGGAGAGTGCGCGGGTCATCCGGCGTGTGCGACGCGCGAGAAGTTTCCAGGCCAAGAGGCAGCCGATGACCGCGTTGCCGATACCAATCCACAGGCTTCCGATGCCGATGTTCCAGCCGTGTGTACCTGCGTATCCAACAAAAATAACGGCAGAAAAGTAAGAGGTGCCGTAGGCAAACGCCGACATCCACGCTCCGACCTTTCTCCCGCCGAGGAGAAAACTGTCTAAAGTTTTGGCACTCTTGGCGCTTGAAATTCCAACGAAAACCATAAGCGCCGTAAACAAAATTAGGGCAACAAGAGAAATGGTCTGGGTCATAACAACCGTCCTTCCGTACTACCGCCGATGTGAACCATCGGCATATTCTACATGGGGGCACTCCTGAATCCCGAAGGGATTCCCTACAATAGACAGTGTACAGGATTGAGCTGTGTTTGTAAAGGATATTTTTCTGTTTTTTCATCCATTTTCACGCCAACAATAACAATTCTTGCAACAGCTTGATAAAATTTTTTCTCGAGCAAAAATATCGGAGAGCGGGCACACTATTTGAAAAATAGATGTAAGGGAGCTTTGTCTATGAGCGATGCGCGTTTTATCGGATTGGGGCGCAACCCAAATCCGGATGTTCCGGATATCCCGGAAGGTTTTGGTGCGGCACTGAGCGGTGAGCCGGAAGCCCGTGTTTTTTTCGAAAGTTTAAGTGACGCCCAAAAAAGCGCAGTGATTTTCCATATTCAAAATAATAATACAACCGGTAGTGCGGCAAGCAGCAAAATTACTAATACAGTCGCAGGATTGAAGCGAAACAATTTGGATTTTCTACGGTAATACAACGCCGCGCCATTGTCCGCACATCAACTCGGTGCGGACAATGGCGCGCTACACAGCTTGACAAAATTTCCCCTTGGACATAGACTACATTCAACAGAGGGTAGCTCAGGGACGGTTTGCCACATCTCCGAAAGGAGGTGAGGCCTTGTCTACATATGAGGCGTTAAGTTTGCGGTGTTGATTGTTATGCTGATGAAAGACAAAAAGAAATAACCGCCCCCTGTCCAAAAGTTGCGGTTATTCCTTAATCGCTACCCAGGGCGAACCGTTCTAAACGGTGCTACCCTTTGTTCTTATCTTACGTCATTTCCCCGCCTGTGTTGATATGCTCCCCTTAAAGTAGACAGTGGAAATAAAAAACCACTGTTACGGAAA
>CAYWWF010000036.1:0-12307 GCA_964461745.1 uncultured Oscillospiraceae bacterium
CCGCCGGTCAGCGCACCGAGTAAGCCGTCCTTTTGGATGGCTTTTTCCACGCCACGGGCCAGTGCGTATCCGAAGCCCGTGAGCGGCACCGTCGCCCCGGCCCCAGCCCATTTTACAAGCGGTTCGTAGACACCAACACCCGTCAGAAGTACGCCCGCGACAACGTAAATGGTTAAAATGCGCGCGGGCAGCAAGCTGGTTTTGTCGATCAAAATCTGTCCGATGACGCAGAGCGCGCCGCCCACCAAAAATGCTTTAAGAAAATCCCAGATATCCATACTTCAGCCTGCCTTTTTGTTGATCTCAATCATTTCCCTCGCTTGCGGCGGGAGGGGGGACATATTCAGCTCGCCGGATTGCAGCGCAATTCCACGAGGTGGCAGATGGACGGAATGCTCTCTCCTTGCAAGCTAGACGTGGGGGAGAGCAGGGCGCCCGTGCCACAAAACAGGATGTGGGAGAGTCGGCCCATACGCATCTCCTTCAGGATGTGGCCGCAGAGCACAGAAGCACCGCAACCGCAGCCCGAACCACCGGCTTGTACATCCTGCTTTTCGCGGTCGAATATAATGCTGCCGCAGTCGATGTGGCGGGACGCCAGTGATAGTCCGGACTCATGGGCCAAATCCAGCAGTAGCTGCTGCCCGACGGCACCGAGGTCGCCCGTAAAGATTTTATCATAGGCATCAGGCGTTGTGTTTGTGTCCTGAAAGAATTGCCTCAGTGTGTCGAGTGCGGCCGGAGCCATTGCGGCACCCATATGAAAGGCGTCCTTGACACCAAGATCCACAATTTTGCCCACGGTTGCGCGTGTGAGCACAATTTCCGGTTGCTGCGGCGCTAAAGCCGGAGGACAGTCCGGTGCGCGGAAGATCAGCGCACCGGCACCTGTAACCGTCCATTGCGCGGTCTCAGGTCGTTGAGAGCCATATTCCAGCGGTGTGCGGTATTGCCGCTCGGAAGAACAAAAATGCGAAGAGGTCAGCGCGAGGCAGCGCTGCGCGTAACCGCCGTCAATCTGTGTGCCGCAAAGCAAAATACCCTCCGCGATTGTTGAGCAGGCTCCATACAGACCCAAAAACGGTCGATTGGATTCTCTTAGACCGAAAGCGGAGCCCGTGCACTGGTTGAGCAGATCACCGGCAAAGAGGGTGTCCAAATCTCCGGCGGTGAGGCCGGCTTTTTGAAGCACCAGTGTGAGTGCATCTTTTTGCAGTCGGCTTTCTGCTTTCTCCCAGGTCTTTTCTCCAAACTTGCCGTCACTGCTGACCACATCGAAGGTCGAGCCCAGCGGCCCTTCTCCTTCTTTTTTGCCCACGATACAGGCGCCAGCTTCCAAAACCGGCGGGTTTTCAAAGATCAGCGTCGCCTGACCTTGCCTCTTCTTCATCTGGCTTCCTCCTGGATATGACCAAGGACAAACGTACATGGCCATAAAAAAAGCATTCTATGCACGTACCTATGCATAGAATGCGCAAGATGGGGACAAATATACGCAAAATGTTCAACGCGGGACCTTTTGGGCGCCATCCTTCGACAATAAGATGAGCAATAGGCGGGCCGTGACCATCGCGTCATCAAGTGCGCGGTGGAAACCGCGGCCTTCCAAGCCAAAATGCTTCGCCAATGCGCCGAGACTGCGGCTTGGAAGCTCCGGGCAGAGACGCCGTGCCAACTGCAGCGTACAAAGCGTCTTGGGCGCGAAATCGATCTGCTGTCGTTTGCAGTACGCCGAGAGAAAACCCATATCAAACGGAATGTTGTGGGCTACGACGGTGTCCGTTCCGATGAAGTCCAAAAGCGTGTCTATGTACTCTTCGAACGGTCGGGCAAACCGCACCATGCGTTCGGTGATGCCATGAATTGCGGTGGCGGCGGCCGGGATGCCCTGTCTGGGGCGACACAGAGAGGCGATGTGCAAACCGATTTCGCCTTCTTGGACTCGGACGGCCGCAAATTCGACAATTTCGCCGGTGTCCGGCCCGAGACCTGTGGTTTCAAAGTCAATGACGCAGTAACGGGACAAAGCGGTACCCCTCCTTGTTTTCTATATGCTACAGTATCAACTCAATAATCACAAGCGGTTATGGTCAAACCTCAATCGCCGCTGAGCCAGGAGACAGCACGGTCTAAGGCGTCTCTGTCCTCAGGGGCTAAGGTAAAGCGGTGGTCAAAGCTTTGGCAGAACCGGTCGACGCCGCCTTTGAGCGTGCTAACTTGCGATTGAGCAACACTGTCCAGCCAGCCCAAGAACGATTTTCGGTGGAAAAAGGGCAGATGCTTGCGCCCGGCGCGCATGAGCTCCGTTGTGTGGATACGGCAAAAATCATGGCGATTGGTGCAGAGGGCAGGGAAGTCCGGATCACTGCGCCAAAGCAGCGCAAAGGTACGCCGGAAGTGGGCCATGTGAATTTCCACGCGGTCACAGAGATAACAACTGTGCTCCCGGCTCAGCAGTCCGTCACGCGGATTGACTTCAAGCTCACCGAGCAAACTTTGCAGCAGCAAAGCAAGGCTGAGACGTTGCTGACGCCCCATCATCGCGCGCAGATGAGAAGGGCAGAAACCCAACCGGTTGGTTTCTATCCGCACCCGTGGCTCCATCATCGCCGCGCCCAGAATGAAGTCTAAGGCTTTTTCCTCGGCTTTGCCGCGCAAATCACATAGGGGACAGCAGGCCGTCTGCTGCAGAGAATCCATGATGGGGATGGTGTAAATACGTTCCAGCAAAGCGATAGTCTCCTTTTTGGTACGACTTCCAATATATATACAGCCAGTGGATGACACAATACGGGTGAGTCATTACTAGTATACGGGATTTCGCAGGAACTGACAAGCTGTAGAATCAGGACACAAGCAGAAAACGCTTGCTGGAGGGGCGACATAGGACAATTTTACAGATGAATGATACAGAGAATGGCTGTGTGGATCAGCTAAAGATTGCAACGCGTTTACAATTGTGATAGAATATCACAGGAATTGTGCGGATGTATGTACAAAAATAACAACAATCCATCGATGCATGGAAGATATATCCGTATTGTGCAAAACAGGAGAGAGTGGGTATTGGGATGACGCATACGCCAGGGCCGCCGAATGCGGCAAGCAACCCGGGACAAGACAAGCCCTCGGAGAGCATCCGGATTGTGCTCGAGGCTGCGCCGCTGTGCTGTCACATTTGGAACGTAGACGGCGGACTTATGGATTGCAACCAGGAAGCGTTCCAGATGTTTGGGCTGATCGATACACAGAGTCTCGTCGATCCATTTGACCGGCTTTCGCCGGAACATCAGCCCGACGGCGCGCCTTCAAAAGATAAAATACATACACTGTTTCAGCAAGCATTGGCCCAGGGCGCCACACGCTTTGAGTGGCAGTACCGGACACTTGAGGGGGAGCCGATTCCGGCAGAAGTTACGCTTCGGCGTATCCGGGCCGACGGGCAAGACCTCGTGGTTGGGTACTCGCGGGATCTCCGTCCTTTGCAAGCGCTGATGGAAGACATGCGTGAGGTAGATGAGAGAACGCGGATTATGCTCGACGCCACGCCGCTTTGCTGTAACTTTTGGGACGAAAACTATGACAACATCGACTGCAATCTTGAGGCCGTAAAACTGTTTAGGCTTCAAAGCAAACAGGAATATCTGGAGAGGTTTTTTGAGCTGTCTCCGGTGTTGCAGCCCTGTGGGCGCAATTCCGGCGAGATGGCCTATGAATACATTTTCCGTGCGTTCAAAGACGGATACGTCCGCTTTGAGTGGATACATCAAACCTTGGACGGCGAGCCGGTGCCGTCGGAGATTACGCTGGTTCGCCTAAACCATCGAGGCAAATTCATTGTGGCCGGGTACACACGGGACCTGCGCGAGCTCAAAACCACGCTGGAGAAAATGCGCGAGGCCGATGAGAGAATGCAGATCATGCTTGACGCGATGCCTCTGTGCTGTACGCTTTGGGACGAGGATTTCAACCTCATCGACTGCAACCAAGCGGTGGTAAAGCTGTTTGATCTCAAGAGCAAAGAGGAGTTTATGGCGCGGTTTTTTGAGCTTTCACCGATGTATCAGCCCGATGGAAAGCATTCGGCGCTCGGAATTGCCGAGCGCATGGCCCGCGCCTTTGCGGAGGGCTTTGATCGCTTTGAGTGGGTGCATCAAAAGATAGACGGGGAACCGATTCCGACAGACATTACGCTCGTGCGTGTCCGCCATCGAGAAAAGGACATTGTTGCCGGGTACGTTCAAGACTTGCGAGAGTTTAAGAAAATGCTCAAAGAGCGGCAGCAGGTTGAAGACGAATTGCGCATAGCTCGGGACGCCGCCGAAGAGAGTACTCGCGCCAAAAGTGAGTTTCTAGCCAATATGAGCCATGAGATCCGCACGCCGATGAACGCCATTTTGGGGATGCTTCATCTGTTGCTGGGTACGGAAGTCACTGAAAAGCAGCGGGACTACTTAAACAAAACTCGGCAGAGCGCCAAGGCGCTGCTGCGCATCATCAACGACATCTTGGATTTCTCCAAAATCGAGGCGGGAAAGCTGGAGATGGAAAACGTCGCGTTTTCGATGGCGCAGGTCGTCGATGAACTGACAAACATGTTCGCGCCGAGAATGCAGGAAAAGGGGCTTGGTTTTGAGATTGTTATGCCGGATGACCCGACCGAACTCCTTTCAGGCGATCCGTTGCGGCTGGGCCAAGTGCTGATCAATTTGGTCAGCAACGCGCTGAAATTTACTTCCCAGGGAAAGATCACCGTGCAGATCGACCGACAACCGGTTATTGCGGACAAGACTGCGTACCGCTTTTCTGTCACCGATACAGGCATCGGCATGGACAAGCATCAGATGGAGCAACTGTTTGCGCCGTTTACCCAAGCCGATACGTCCACGACACGGAAGTATGGCGGCACGGGCTTGGGCCTGGCCATCAGCAAAAACTTGGTTCAGCGGATGTACGGGGATATCTGGGTGGAGAGCCGCCCCGATCAAGGCTCCACTTTTTACTTTACCGCACAGTTTGACAGGTTTGAGGGCAAAGACGCCATGCGTGCGGATCGAAACAGTTGTGGGCAGACCGAAATGGAGATTGCGAAAAACGCGCAATCCTCTACGGCGCGTCCCCGGCGTGTTCTGCTGGCCGAGGACAACGAGATCAACCAGATGATCACCCGAGAACTGCTTGAATCCGAAGGTTACGTCATGGACGTCGCGAGCAATGGGCGTGAGGCGGTGGACATGCTGCTGATCGGTGAATACGACCTCGTACTCATGGACATCCAGATGCCCGTGATGGACGGGCTCATCGCCACGCAGGAAATCCGCCGTCATGAGCGGTTTGCGTCCCTCCCGATTGTGGCCATGTCGGCCCACGCGATGTCTGGTGACCGGGAAAAGAGCCTCGCGGCGGGGATGAACGACCATCTGACCAAACCCATCGATCCTGTGCTGCTCTCGGACGCTCTGCGCAAATGGATCCGGGGATGAGCCCACCGGGTCATTTTAGGCGTTTCGGGGATACACTTTTTGTGCCTTCTGCGCGAATCTTTAGGATTTTCCGCGTAAAGGCGCGAAAAGCCGTGGGGATGGCCAGCGTCTCATACTCGGGCCCGACCCAGACGTAGCCCTCGGGCGGCGGCATCCGCGGCACCTGGCACACGAAGCCCTCCATCTCCCACACGATGTGCGTAAAAATGTGTGTAGCTCGCCCACAGGGCTCAGGGGTGTAGCTTGCCATCGTCTCAGGCAGATGGTCGGGATATTCCCAGAGACCGTTCAGCAATGTCTCTGTGCGGCGGCGCATCAAAATACGAAGTTCATTGTCCAGGATCAAATACACCGGGCGCGTCTCTACGCGCCTGTGTTTTTTTTGCGCTTTTTTCGGGTACTGCGTCTCCACACCCTGCGTGTGCGCACGGCAAAAGACAGTCAGCGGACATGACGCGCAGCGTGGTGCCTTCGGCAGGCAAATCAAAGCACCGAGCTCCATGAGCGCCTGGGTCACCTGACTGGGTGCCTCCGTCTCCATCAGCATCCGGCAAAAGCGTTCGGCCGCCTTCTTGGCCTCGGGTGAGCCGAGTAGCGCCGGATGACACAGGAGTCGCGCATGGACGCGTTGAACGTTGCCGTCGACGGCGGGAACGGCTTGTCCAAAGGCAATCGAAAGAATGGCTCCGGCCGTGTAATCGCCGATGCCGGGCAGGTTGCGAAGGGTTTTATAGTCCTCGGGCAGGCGCCCATGATAGTTTTGGACAAGCAAAATAGCCGCGGCGCGCAGATGGCGCGCGCGGCTATAATATCCGAGGCCTTCCCAGGCTTTGAGCACTTCGTCTTCGGGCGCTTCGGCCAGAGCCTGTACGGTGGGGAAGCGCTCAACAAAGCGTGTGAAATACGGAAGCAGTGCGGCAATGCGCGTCTGCTGGGCCATGATTTCCGAGACCCAAATGCGGTAGGCGTCACTGTTTTCGCGAAACGGCAGCGCGCGTTGCGCTTTTGCGTACCAACTTGTGAGTGCGCGCGAGAGCGACGCCATGTCGGGCGCGCTCTCACCTAGAGTGGTGCTTGCCGACTTCACGCGCAAGTCAAGACCACGGCCCCGTCGGCCGCTGTGAGGGCGATGGTTTGTACGGTTGTGTCATAGTGCTCGATCAGGCACGAGGCGCAGGCGTCCTCAACTTCCTTTTGAATCAGGCGCTGGAGGTTGCGCGCACCATATTTGATCGAGAAGGACTTATCCACAAGGTACTCGACAAGCGCGTCGTCATAGGTCAGCGTAAGGCTGCGCTCGGCGGCTGCCTTTTTGAGTTTGTCGAGCATGATCCGGGCGATATGCTGGAAGTCTTCTTTGCCCAGAGAGTTAAACGCGACAATCTCATCGATGCGGTTGATGAACTCGGGCCGCAAGATGTCGGAGAGCGCTTTGAGCGCTTTTTCACGGCCAAGCGCCGTGGCGGTGCGGCCAAAGCCGACGAGTCCCTCTTTTTTGTCGGAGCCCGCGTTTGAGGTCATGATGATGACCGTGTTTTCAAAATTGACTTCGCGGCCATGGGCGTCGGTGACGTGGCCGTCATCGAGGATTTGCAGCAGGATGTTGAGCACATCCGGATGCGCCTTTTCAATTTCATCAAAGAGCACCACGGAGTAGGGCTTGCGGCGGATTTTCTCGGTGAGCTGGCCAGATTCGTCATAACCGACGTAGCCCGGCGGCGCGCCGATGATGCGCGAGACGGAGTGCTTCTCCATAAACTCGGACATGTCGAGCCGAATAAGTGCTTCGGGCTGGTTGAAAAGGTCTTCAGAGAGGCACTTGACAAGCTCCGTCTTGCCGACACCCGTCGGGCCGACAAAGATGAAGGAGACGGGCTTAATTTTGCCGGAGATGCCCACACGGCCACGGCGGATCGCGGCGGCGACGGCCTTGACGGCCTCTTCCTGTCCGATGATGCGCTGGCTCAGGCGTTTTTCCAGGTGGGCCAAACGCTCATATTCCTGTTCGCGGATGCGTGAGGCGGGAATCTTTGTCCACTGTTCGATCACATGCGTCAGGTTTTCGATGGTAAGCCGCGGCGGGCCGTCCTTCGTAAGCTCTTCTACTTGCTGGAGCAGAGAAAGTTCTTCGGCCTTGAGCTCAGCCAGGCGCTCGTAAGCGTCGGCCACACCTTCGGAGAGAAGGCTTTCGCGCTCACGGCGCGCGGCTTCGATGCGGCGGCGCGCGACATCGGCCTCGTGGATTGTCGGGTTTTTCAGGTTCAAGTCGGAACAGGCTTCGTCAAGCAAATCGATGGCTTTGTCCGGCAGAAAACGGTCGGTAATGTAACGTTCGCTGAGAAGCACGGCTTGCCGCGTGACTTCAGGGTCGATGCACACACCGTGGAACATTTCGTAATAATGGGCGATGCCAAGCAGGATCTTTATGGTTTCCTCGACGGAGGGCTCGGTGACGGTGACGGGTTGGAATCTGCGCTCGAGCGCCGCGTCCTTTTCAATGTGCTTGCGGTACTCGGCGAAGGTGGTCGCGCCGATGACTTGGATTTCACCGCGCGAGAGCGCGGGCTTTAAGATGTTGGCGGCGTTCATGGAGCCTTCGGCGTCGCCCGCGCCAACCAAATTGTGTACCTCGTCGATGACAAGAATGATGTTCTTGAGTTTGCGGATCTCCTCGATGAGACCCTTCATGCGCGACTCAAACTGGCCGCGAAACTGCGTACCCGCGACAAGCGAGGTCAAATCGAGCAAAAATACTTCTTTGTCCATGAGTTTGCCCGGCACTTCTCCGTCGGCGATGCGCTGCGCAAGCCCCTCGGCGATGGCGGTTTTTCCAACGCCAGGCTCGCCGATCAGGCAGGGGTTGTTCTTTTGGCGGCGGTTGAGGATCTGCACAACGCGCTCAATTTCCTGGGTTCGTCCGACAATGCGATCCAGTTGCCCGTCGCGCGCTTTTCGGGTCAGTGATATGCAGTAGTTTTCCAAAAACTTCTTCTTGCCGCCAGTGGACTCTGACGGCTTTGTCCGCTCGGTTTCCCGTGTGGGCCGACCGCTTTCGGACGCGCTGTCGCCGCTGAGCGGGAACGGGAACAGGTTTTGGCCGCCTGTAGATCCGTTTGCGCCGGAACCCGATCCACCGGAAGCGCCGAACAGACGATTTAAGAAGGGGAAAGTGGCGGTTTTGCCTTCCTCTTCATCTTCAGGGTCCTCTTCTTCGGCAGCCTGGATCAAATCGCCCACACTGCCAAAGGCCTCCATCATTTCATGAGAGAGACCTTCGAGTTCTTCTTCGGAGATGCCGAGTCTACCAATCATATCCACAACGGGCTTGATGCCCAATTCTTTCGCGCACAACAGGCAAACGCCTTCGTTTTCCGTCTTTCCGTTCTCTATTTTTGTGATAAACAATACAGCAACGTTCTTTTTGCAGCGAGAACACAGTGTGGGCTGCATAGGCAGCCTCCTTTCCGATGACAGGTGGCTGGGCGTAAACAATGGGCAGAGAAGGGCAAGAACCCTTGGGCCACCTATATACACTATATCACACAATTTTTCCTCGGCAAGATATTTTCGTCGAATTCATAAATCCTTTACAAAATGACGGTTTTTGGCGGAATCACAAACAACCGTTTGCTCATTTTGAAATCCCATTCCATTGCTGGATCGAGGAAATTTCCAATTTGCGTAAGTCTTTTGCGAAACTTTCACAGAAGAGTGGATAATAGCGGCTCTTTCTAGGATATAAGTATTATGCTTTTGGCAGCGAATTCTTTTTCATCAGAAGAAAAAATCGGCGGCTATAGGTGATGAGCGCCGCAAGGGTTTCCAACAGAACCAAAACCACAAAGATTAGGATGTAATCCTCCGGAATGTTTCGGAAGAGCAACAAAGCGAGGCAGGCGGCAAAAAAAACAAACGCGCAGATTTTCCCAAAGATCGTGGACGGCGGCACATCCGAGATTTTACGATACTGCAATAGCGCGCCGAGACCCATGAGGCCCTCCTTAACAAATACGACGCCAAAGACCCACCACAGAACCGGATATGTGAGCGACAGGCAGAACAACACCGCCACCGACATGAGTTTGTCGGCCAAGGGATCCAGTACACGACCCAAAGCCGTAATCAGATGCAGTCGCCGAGCCAAATAACCGTCTAAAACATCGGTGGCCATCGCGGCGGCGTAGAGCGCGGCGGCCCAAAACGGCGCGTAAAGGTAACAGACGACAAAGCCCGGCACCATGAGAAGCCGCAGCAGCGATAGCGCATTCGGTAGATTCATTGTGCGCACTCCCAAACCAATCGTATTTACGGCAACAAGGCGCAACGATTCACTGTTTGCATGTGTTGCCTTATATTTTTAATAAAAACGCGTCAAATGGGTTGACATTTACAAAAAAGCGCAGCAGTAGGGTGTTTTGCGTCCAACTGTCCGGGATCAAAATGCCCAGATAACGAAATACCCAACCGACCGCAAACAGAATCAGCAGCCCCTGCAACAAGCCGAATCCCAAGCCACCAACGGTGTCGAGCAGGTTGAGGCCCGGAATCGTGAAGAGCATACTGACAAAATGTGCAGCGAGCGTCAGCAACAGAGAGAGAATGACAAAGCCGAACAAGAATACGCCCACCCAGCAGACCGCCTCGATGAATATGGCGGCCACACTTTTATTCAGTGGCGTGTCCAGGGCCTGCATACGATCCCAGACCCGGCCAGAGAGTTTGGAGGCGCCGTTTTTTTGGATACCAAGCCGTTCAAACGCGCCCCGGGCGATGGTCTCTACGGTGTCTATATCCTGAAAGGCGCTGTAACCACCGGAGGCCCGCACGGCTTCGTCGGTCGCGTCGTCGGCCACCCAGTCGAGCAGCGGGCCCATTTTGACGGAGACAGAGGGCCCCAAGCGATTGGCCAGTTGGACACCGCCGATGACGCCGATGATCAGAATGAGCACGCCCGCGGCCGACAGAATCAGGCCCTTTCGATAGCCTTGCCAGACGCAGAACCCCAGGATCATCAAAACCAGTAAATCTACAATGAATGCCGTCAAACCGTCACCTTCTATTCTAAGTTTACGCCCAGAGGTGTTTGCGCGCGACTGGGCGGAAAACTATGTCCGCACCCATACTGGGGAAGTTTGCGGAAAACCGCTGCGTTTGCGCGGCGGTTTTTCGCTTTACCTTGCGCGTGCGCCATACTGAAAAGACACATTCTCTTGATAAGAGCGCAAGTTACCAAAGCCTCGCAGAGTTTTCCGCTATCGGCGGGAAATAAGGTTTCATTGTTTTTCCGAGGACATGCGCCTTGGAAAAACACCTTAACCCACCGCAGTGACCCGGCCTGCAGACCGGTGCCCTACTCTTGTCGTATAAACCAGCGAAGCGTTTTTACGACAATTAAGGTCGGAACACCTTTGTGCCGCTGGAATCGAGTAACAGCGCCGAGGCGTCGTCCCGCATGAGCATAGCTCTTACATCACCGGTGTCCGCCGTGTGGCCCACAAGACGGAAATGGACGTCATAGACAAAGGCACCGCTGTTTTCTAGGAGCCCTACGTAGTCCCCGGCGCAGGTGAGATAAAGCGGGGGTTCTGTGAGCGGGAAGCTTTGCGCCGTGCCGTCAGGCAGAATCGTCAAGACTTCAGAGACCTGCGCGTTTGCGGTTCGGCTGAGTATCACCGTCGCAAAGCCATCGCCAGAGAGGCTGTAGTCTCGCAGTACCCGTCCGGAGAAAGAGTGCTGCCCCGTAAGCTCACCGTGCGTATCAAAGAAATACAGGCCGTCTTCCATCAGCAGACAGAGAGTGTTTGCATCCAGAAAGGCGGAGGTATAAAGCATCTTTTCTGGGAAATCGCGCGAGAGCACGGGCTGTCCCTCTTGTTCGTTTGAAATGGCCTCCGTGGTGTCCAGCAACAGCAAGCGGCTTGAAAACGCATCTCCGGCTTGTTTGCAGGATGTCACGGCCAAGAGTTGCGCGTCCGTCGACAGGGTGACATCCAGAACGTATTGGTCGGAGGAAAACCACTTATAGAGCTCCTGTTGCTTTTTGTCGAGCAAGGTGACCACGGAGGTGTAGCCGCGCTCACGGCTCGCAACCGCGAAATCTCCATTGTCGTTGAGGGCCACCGCAAAAATCGGGCCGTCCCACTGGGTTTGCCAGAGTGTCCCGGTGCCGTCCGTCAGAAGCAAGGATGTGCCGCCGCGGTCATACGCGAGGGCAAAGCGATTGGAGACCACAAGCGTTGGGGTTTTCATTGCACAGTCTGCCGCAAATTTTTCCTGGCCGGACTTGCCGATGATCACAAAGCGGTTTTCCGAGAGCAACGCCACGCCGCCCTGAAACGAAGCAAAGTTCGAGAGCAAGTAATCATCAAAGGTAAAGTGTTCGGATACAGCTTCTTCCGGAGAAAACGGACTGCGAATCCAGGAGAATAGGTCGCCGACGGTTTGCGCGCTCAATCGGTCCCGGTTTACGACAAACGCGATGACGCCGACAAGCACAAGGAGGAAGAGTCCGATGTAGAGAAGCGCACGGAAAGAGCGCAGCGTCTGTCGCAAGCGCCGAAACCAAGACTTCTTTCGTTTGACTTCGATTTCCTCCATGTGGTTCCCCTCCTTCCGGGGGTTTGCGTTGTCGATGGCGTCCATAGATGTGTTTTTATGCTGTGCCCGAAGGCGAAACGGGCGGTTACGGAAACGCAGTGTCCTCAGGGGCCCAAGGCAGGAGCCCTTCGTCATACCAGACGCCGGTCATATAGAGACCATAGGGCGGAGCCGTGGGGCCCGCTTCGGCCCGACTTTGTCCGGAGAGCAGCCGTGGGATATCCTCG
>CAYWWF010000037.1:0-12284 GCA_964461745.1 uncultured Oscillospiraceae bacterium
TGAGTTTCGGGCCGACATCCCCGTTCTCCAAGCCGTAAGTCATGCGGCAGGGCTGCGCGCAAAGACCTCGGTTGCCGCTGCGACCGCCGATCAGGCCCGAAAGGTAGCACTGGCCCGAATGGCTCATGCAGAGGGCCCCGTGGGCGAAAATTTCAGTTTCGATGTCGGCGTTTTGACTGATGTACAGAATTTGGTCACAAGGCAGTTCTCGTGCCAATACAACACGCGAAAAGCCGAGCTTACACGCCGCGCGGGCTCCGTCCAGGTTGTGTATGGCCATTTGGGTGGAAGCGTGCAACGGTAAGTCGGGGAAAGCGTGTCGGATGATCCGCGCGACACCCAAGTCCTGCACAATGACGGCGTCAGAACCGGCTTCGTTGAGGAAGGCTAGGAACGGCATGAGGTCAAGAAGCTCCCGGTCAGTGGCCAGCGTGTTGACCGTTATATAAGAGTGGACGCCTTGCAGACGTAAGTACGAAATGGCTTCACGCAGTTCGTCTTGTGAGAGGTTTTTGGCTCCTCGGCGCGCGTTGAAATCGCCGCCGCCGAAGTAAATGGCGTCGGCACCCGCGCGCGCGGCGGCGTATACGCCCTCGAGTGATCCGGCGGGGCTTAAAAGCTCAAGTTTTCTTGTGGTTTTCGACATAGGCGGAAGTTCACCATCTACGGGTAAACCATTCGCTCCTTTTTCAGTTGTTGTTTTCCCAAAGAATATCATACGTTGGAAAGGTTTGCAATCGTAACGTTTGTGCCTTGCACGCAAAGATCTCATGGATCTGATTGATAGCTACAAGTAAGTAAAAACGTGTGGCTGCCCCGCCGCAGGGTGGGGCAGCCACATCAGGTTGTCAAAGAATCGCTTTGCTGGATTCTTTGACAAGTATGGTTCCGGCCTGCGTGCCGGAAACGTCGATTTTCTGAGGAAAATCGGCGAGTCATGGAGTTTTTCCGATGCGCATGTCCCCGGAAAAACAATTAGACTTTATTTTCCGCCAAGGGCGGAAAACTCTGCGAGGCTTTTTTGACGGTCATAGAAACGATCTATGGATCAGGCCCGTGAACCCTTTGACAGAGGTTCACGGGCCTGATATCAATCCTCCCACAAATGGGTCGACATCTCTTAGATCAGATACGCGCAAATATCCAAGATCACATTGCCTTTTTCGTCCGGTGCTGTGAAACGAGGACAGTGATAGCGTTCAAAGAACCAACCTTGTTCATAAAACCGGAACCCTTTCTCCGCCAATGCGGCCATAGCGAGATTTGAGGCCTCCATGCTGAACAATTCTCCGTTTTTATCACTGCCGTAGAGCCAACAAACCCCCACATCCCCCGCGGGAATTTCTACAGAAACAAAACCCTCCGGAACCACGGCGGAAGGGGCGAAAAAGGCGCCGATAAAGTATTCAAAATCGCCGCCATCGCCGGACATACGCATAGCTCCGATCAAGTGCTCGCTAATGCCGGGGATGCCCTCACATGGCTTGAGTTTGTCGGGCCAGCCCTCCTGAAAACATTGCTGCCAATAGGAAGCGAATGTGCCCGATGCGTCGCGGTCTTGATTGGTAAAGCGCTTGCCGATCAACCGAACGCAAGGCAGGGTTTCTTTGTAGACCTTTACAATTTTCATGGTGGCCTCCCGGTAAACTAAATTTTATTCCCATTCCACCGTCGCGGGCGGTTTGGAGGTGATGTCATACACCACGCGGCTGACCGAGTGAATCTCATTCGTGATGCGCGACGCAATGCGGCGGAGTGTCTTATGCGAAAGTGGAGCGTACTCGCAGGTCATAAAATCGCTGGTGGTCACGGCGCGCAGCGCGATCACCGTGTCGTAGGTGCGGTCGTCGCCCTTAACGCCCACGGAACGCACGTCGGTGTACACCGCGAAATACTGCTGGGGTTTTCGCCGCAGCTTCTCAATTTCATCGCAGAAAATGTGGTCAGCCAAGCGCAGCAGGTCGAGCTTTTCCTCGGTGACCTCGCCGGTGACACGAATCGCCAGGCCCGGGCCGGGAAACGGCTGTCGCTGCACAAGCGAGGCAGGGAGCCCAAGCTTTTTGCCAAGCGTTCGAACCTCGTCCTTAAATAGGCCCGCCAAAGGCTCAATGATCTCGGCAAAGGCGAGGTTTTCGGGCAGCCCACCGACATTGTGGTGGCTTTTGATTGTAGCCCCCATCGCACCGCCCGATTCGACGATGTCCGGGTAAATCGTGCCCTGGGCCAAAAAGGGAATCTGACCGAGCTTGCCTGCCTCTTCTTCGAAAACGCGGATGAACTCTTCACCGATGCGCTTGCGTTTTTCCTCGGGGTCGCGCACACCCTCAATCTTAGCCAGAAAACGTTTTTGCGCGTGGACGCGGATGAAATGCAAATCCCGCTGGGAAAACACACGCTCAATTTCATCGCCCTCATGGAGACGCATAAACCCGTGGTCGACAAAGATGCAGGTGAGCTGGCCAGGAATCGCGCGCGAGAGTAGGCTGGCGCAGACAGAAGAGTCCACGCCGCCGGAGAGCCCGAGCAGCACCTTCTGACTACCGACCTTTTGGCGTATCGCTTGAATCTGTGTTTCGATATAGTCATCTAGCCGGTAATCGCCCTTTGCACCACAGATAGTGTATAAAAAGTTGTGGATGATTTTACGGCCCTCGTCGGTGTGTTCCACCTCCGGATGGAACTGCACGGCGTAGAGCTTTTTTTGTGCGTTTTCACAAGCGGCGGCGGGGCAGTCCGCCGTATGGGCAATGCCCGCAAAGCCGTCCGGCAAGCGGCTGACGAAATCGGTGTGGCTCATGAGCACACGGCCCTGTGTAGGCACCCCGGCAAACAATTTGGAACCACCGTGTAAGTTCGCTACCACACGGCCATACTCGCTACGCTCACAAGCGCGCACCTCTCCGCCGAGACTGTGGCAGAGCAGCTGCATCCCATAGCAGATGCCGAGTATCGGTATACCCAGCCGGAATATCTCCGGGTCGCACTGAGGCGCGCCGGGGGCGTAGACGCTGTTAGGCCCGCCGGTCAAAATGATGCCGATGGGGGCAAGGTCTCGGATTTCATCCGCCGAAAGATGCCCGGGGCGGATTTCCGAATAGACGTGTTGCGCGCGCACCGAACGCGCGATGAGTTCCTTATATTGCCCGCCAAAATCGAGCACCAATACAAGCTGTTTCACACTTCCACCACTCCATCAAACACTTTTTTACACGCACCCGTCATATAAACGCTGGTATCTGTATAGCGAATTGTGAGTTCCCCGCCAAGGAGCTGAACCCTGATGTCGGTGTCTTTGTCACAGGCGCCGTTTAGTACCGCCGCGACCGCGCTCGCGCAGGCCCCTGTGCCGCAAGAGAGCGTTTCGCCGCTGCCGCGTTCCCAAACACGCATTTTCAAATGATTCCGGCCCATAATCTCAACAAACTCGGCGTTGATTCGGTCGGGAAACAGCGCGTCGTTTTCAAACCGTGGCCCGATCTCCTGCAAGTTGAGCTTGTCCACATCGTTGCAAAACACAACGCAGTGCGGGTTGCCGAGAGAGACGCAGGTGATTTCATAGTCTTTGCCGCCAATGGAAACCGGTCGGGCCACAACGGCATCCCCCGGAAGACAAACCGGGATTTGCTCGGGCCTGAGCTGCGCCGGGCCCATATCGACCTGCACAGAGGAAACAAGCCCATTTTGGGTGTAAAGCTTCACATGCTTTATACCCGAGAGGGTTTCGATGGTCATCTCTCGCTTGCGCACGATTTGGTTGTCAAAGAGAAATTTTGCGATGCAGCGAAGCGCGTTGCCGCAGCTTTTGCCCTCACTGCCGTCGAGATTGAACATGCGCATTTTGGCGTCGGCCACATCGGAAGATAGCATCAGCACGATGCCGTCGCCGCCGATGCCATAGTGCCGGTCGGAGAGCAGCACCGAAAGAGACTCGGGGGAGTTGAGTTCCAGGTCGAAACCATGAATGTAGATGCTGTCGTTGCCGCAGGCTTGCATTTTCGTAAACGGGAGCTGAAGGCGCTTCTGGCGCAGGTGGTTTATGTCTACAAGCTCGGTGTTGATTTCACTGTATCCCGAAAGCAGACTGTCGACGAGCGCGCCCGCTGTATCCACCGAAGTCAAACAGGGGATGCCGAGTGTGCAGGCCTTTCGGCGAATTTTCACGTCGTCGGAGGCTGGGTTCCGCCCGCCCTGCGAGGTAGACACGATGTAACTGATACGCCCGCTCTCTAAAAGTGTGGCCGTGTTGTCTTGCGCGCACTCGTGGATTTTTCCGACGGTCTGCACCGTGAATCCCTTGCCGCGCAGCAATTTTGCCGTGCCTCCGGTGGCATAAAGCGAGAAGCCGAGCGTGGCGAACTTTTCGGCGATGCCGATGATTTCAGCTTTGTCGCTGTCGCGGACAGTGATGAGCACACCGCCGCGCTTTTGCATCTTATAGCCCGCGGCCACGAGCCCTTTGTAGAGCGCTTCCTCTAAGTTCTTGCCAAGTCCCAAGACTTCACCGGTCGACTTCATTTCCGGGCCCAGTTGGGTGTCCACGTCGGTGAGCTTCTCAAAAGAGAACACTGGCACTTTGACCGCGACATAGGGGGGTATCGGGGCGATGCCGGAGGTATACCCGAGACTTTCCAGTGTTTCCCCGACGCTCAGCCGTGTGGCCAGCTCGCACATAGGCACACCCGTAACTTTGCTAATATAGGGCACCGTCCTAGAGGCGCGCGGGTTTACCTCAATGACATACACATCCTCATCATAGAGGACATATTGGATGTTGACAAGTCCTTTGACTCGTAGTGCCATGCAGAGCTCACGCGTCACGGCGAAAATCCGCTCGGAAAGCGTATCGTCGATGTTGAGCGCGGGGTAGACGGCAATGCTGTCGCCCGAATGGACGCCGGTGCGCTCAATGTGCTCCATGATCCCGGGGATCAGCACATCTTGGCCGTCGCAGAGCGCGTCGACCTCAATTTCCCGACCACTTAAATATTTATCTATCAGCACCGGGTTTTCCTGCTTCTGGCGCAGGATGATCTCCATATACTCCCGGACATCCTCAGGGGAATGGGCGATGATCATGTTTTGCCCGCCGAGTACATACGACGGTCGCAAAAGTACCGGATAGCCTAAGCCATCGGCGGCCGACAGCGCCTCTGCTTCAGTCATCACACAAGAGCCCTTGGGGCGCAAAATGTTCAGCCGTTCCAGCAGTGCGTCAAAGCGCTCGCGGTCTTCGCAGATGTCGATGCTGTCAGCCGACGTGCCGATGATATTGACACCGCGCTCGTGGAGTTTTCTCGTCAATTTGATCGCGGTTCCGCCGCCAAAGGCCACGACAACGCCAATGGGTTTTTCAAGTTCAATAACGCTCATCACATCGTCGAGGCAGAGCGGCTCAAAGTAGAGCCGGTCGGCGGTGTCAAAGTCGGTGGACACTGTCTCGGGGTTGTTGTTGATGACGATGACCTCAAACCCGAGCTTTTTGAGTGTCCAGACACAGTGTACGCAGGCGTAGTCAAACTCGATGCCCTGGCCGATGCGAATCGGGCCGGAGCCGAGCACGACGATGCGGGGCTTCTGACTCGTCTCCACAAACGGCAACGCCTCGTTTTCCGTGCCGTCCTGGATGGAGTAAAAGTAAGGCGTTCGGGCCTCAAACTCACCGCCACAGGTGTCCACCATTTTATACAACAACGGCCTTAGAGGCAAGAGATTCTTTACAATACGACAAAGGCCATGCAAAAACCAGCGATCGATGCGCGTGATCTCATGGATTTCATCGACACCGACGCCGCGCCGGATGGCTTCATACACGACAAAGAGCCGCTCGTCGGTCACCTGTGAGAGCAGCGCATGAATCTCCTCGTCGGTTTTGTGTTGCAGACGCGGGAGCTCCAAGCTCATAAGCCCAATTTCCGCACCGCGCACGGCTTTCAGAAGCGCCTCCTCAAAGGTGTCGGCGATGGCCATGACCTCGCCGGTGGCTTTCATCTGTGTGCCGAGATCCTTTTTGGCGTAAACGAACTTGTCAAACGGCCATTTGGGGAATTTTACGGCCACATAGTCAAGCGTCGGCTCAAAAGCCGCATAGGTGGTACCGGTGACGGCGTTTACAATTTCATCGAGCGTATAACCAATTGCGATTTTCGTGGCCACCTTGGCAATCGGGTAGCCCGTGGCCTTTGAGGCCAGCGCCGAAGAGCGCGACACGCGCGGGTTTACCTCGATGACCGCGTAATCAAAGCTATGCGGGTGCAGCGCGAACTGGCAGTTGCAACCGCCCTCGACGCCGAGAGCTTGTATGATGTCGAGCGCCGCCGTGCGCAGCATTTGATACTCCTTGTCCGAGAGCGTGACGGCGGGAGCGATGACGATGCTGTCGCCCGTGTGTACACCGACGGGGTCGAAGTTTTCCATCGAACAGACCGTGATCACGTTGCCGACCTTGTCGCGCATGACTTCAAACTCAATCTCTTTCCACCCAGCGATGGATTTTTCCACCAAAATTTGATGGATCGGCGAGAGGGACAGGCCGTTTTCCGCAATTTCTCGCAACTGCGTCTCATCCTGCGCGATGCCGCCGCCGCTGCCGCCGAGTGTGAAGGCGGGGCGAACAATGACCGGATAGCCGATGTCTTCGGCAAAGCCGAGGGCGCTAGAAACCTCGGTGGCGATGACCGATGGAATCACCGGCTGGCCGATGTTTTCCATGGTCTGCTTGAAGAGAAGTCGGTCTTCCGCGCGGTCGATGGTCTCGGGTGAGCTGCCGAGCAGACGCACGTTCATCTTCTCCAGAAAACCGTCCCGAGCCAGTTGCATACAGAGTGTGAGTCCCGTCTGACCGCCGAGCCCCGATAGGATGCTGTCGGGGCGCTCTTTTTCGATGATGCGCTTGATTGTGGTCAGTGTCAACGGCTCAATGTAAATCGTGTCGGCGATGTTTTTGTCGGTCATGATCGTGGCGGGGTTTGAGTTTACGAGCACGATCTCAATGCCGTCTTCTTTGAGCACACGGCAGGCCTGTGTGCCCGCGTAATCAAATTCGGCGGCCTGGCCGATCACAATCGGGCCGGAGCCGATCACCAAGACCTTTTGGATGTTTTTATCACAGGGCATATTTTCTTCCCTCCAAGCGCTCGACAAAACGGTCAAACAGAAACGCGGTGTCCTCCGGGCCGCCGCAAGCCTCAGGGTGGAACTGCACCGAGAACGCGTCGGCGTGTTTGTACAAGAGTCCTTCGCAAGTTTTGTCGTTTACGTTCACAAACCACTCGTCGGCGATTTCCGGGGAAATGCTTTCTGAGGTCACCGCGTAACCGTGGTTTTGGCTCGTGATGTAGACCCGGCCGGTCTGCGTGTTGCGCACCGGCTGATTGGCACCCCGGTGCCCGTACTTGAGCTTGTGGGTGCGGCATCCGGAGGCCAGCGCCAAGAGCTGATGACCAAGGCAGATGCCGAAAATCGGGACGTTTGCTTGCATCAGCGCTTTTAGGTTGTCGATGATGCCGCCGTTTTCCGCCGGGTCTCCCGGGCCGTTTGAAAGCATGATGCCGTCGGGAGCAAGTCTCAGCACATCGGCGGGAGAGGTATCGTGCGGGAGTACCCATACGTCGCAGCCGCGCCGCAGTAGGGAGCGCTTGATGTTTTCCTTGAGGCCGAAGTCGAGCAGCGCCACCTTGTATTTTGCGTTGTGCGCCGGATAGAACTTCGGGGTGTCGACGGATACCCGCGCCACGGCGTTTTCAATTTTGTAGTTTGCGATGTCAGAAAGCGTTGCGCTGTCAGGCGGGGTCATGGTGATGCGACCGTTCAAGACGCCGTTTTCACGGATGATTTTCGTGAGCGCCCGCGTGTCGATTCCACAGAGACCTGTAATGTTCTTATCTCGTAAAAAAGTGTCAAGATCACCCTCACTGCGAAAATTGGAGGGGTCTTGACACGGGTGTTTCACAATATAGGCCAGCGGCCCGATGGCCTCACTTTCAAAGTCGGAGGGGATGACGCCGTAGTTGCCGATCAGCGGGAAGGTTTGAAGAACAATTTGCCCGTGGTAGCTGAGATCCGTCAAGGTTTCCAAATAGCCGGTCATACCGGTCGTAAACACGATTTCACCGGTAACCTCATTGGATGCGCCAAAGAATTCGCCCACGAAAACCTGGCCGGTCTCAAGGAGTAAGTATGCCTTTTGTCTCATCACGGTTTCCCCCTTGCTATTTTCCATTCAACAACACGCCGAAGGCATTTTTCGCTTTTTCCCCGCCGCAGGCGGGGAAAAAATAATCACAAATCATGCCCAGTAAAACAGGCCGTACAAAACGGAAGAGCACAGCCGCGGCAGGCCCGTTTGAGCCCATCGATGCTGATATATCCGAGACTGTCTGCCCCGATTTTTTGCGCAATGTCAGACAGCGTCATGTTGTTGGCAATCAAGTTTTCCGCGCTGTCGATGTCGGTGCCGAAGTGACAGGCATAGCGAAAGGGCGGCGAGGATATCCGCATGTGTACCTCGGCGGCCCCCGCGTTTTTGAGGCTTCTAACAATCTTTTCACTGGTTGTGCCACGCACGATGGAGTCGTCGACGAGTACAATGCGTTTGCCGCGAATGTTGGCCGAAAGCGGATTGAGCTTCAATCGAACGGCGCTGTCGCGCTGGGCCTGCGTCGGATAGATGAAGCTGCGGCCAATGTACCGATTTTTCACAAAGCCGGAAACCAGCGGTATACCGCTCTGGGCGCTGTACCCGATGGCGGCTTCCAGTCCCGAATCAGGCACGCCGCACACCACGTCGGCATCCACGGGGTACTCCTTGGCCAATATGCGACCCATATGATACCGGGCTTCATAGACGCTGAGCCCATCGAGCACGGAGTCGGGCCGCGCGAAGTAAACATACTCAAAAATGCACAGACCGGCGCGCGTCGGCTCTTGGGGCACAATTTGGGATTCCTGCGTGATCCGCCCGTTTTCAATCACAATGACCTCACCGGGGCGCACATCTCGCATCCAGGAAAAGCCACAGGTTTCAAGCGCGCAACTTTCGGACGCGACAGCCATACCAAGTTCACTGCGCCCGATACAAAGAGGCCGATAACCATCGGGATCGCGCACGGCTATGAGCTTGTTTTCGCTGCTGGCGATGACGAGTGAAAACGCGCCGCGCAAAAGACCGGCTGCCCGGATAACGCCTTGCAGCGTGTCTTGCTCTTTGGTGATGTAGTAAGCGATCAGGGATGACACGACCTCGCTGTCGCTCGTCGCAGTGAAGTGCAGTCCATGGCTCTTGAGGGTCCGACGCAAGTCGCGCGCATTGGTGACGTTGCCGTTGTGCGCGGTGGCGATTCGTCCGGTTAAGTACTCGGTGATGAACGGCCCCACGTTTTCTTTGGTGTTGCGTCCGGTGGTGGAATAGCGCGTGTGCCCAACAGCCGTCTTGCCCTTTGGCAAGTTTTCCAAAACCTTACCGGAGAAGACCTCACTAACCAGACCGACATCTTTATGAAACAAGATTTTGTTGTCCTCAATGACAGCGATGCCCGCGCCTTCTTGCCCGCGATGTTGAAGTGACAACAGACCGTTGTAGGTGATGCCTGCGGCTTCATCTTGCAACAAGCTTACGCCAAACACCGCACAGGCTTCCTGCGGCTTGTCGTTGGTCTTAGTTTTCATAGGTTTTGAGTATCCCTTCCGCCACCGCTCTTTTGGTGGTGCGCATATCCATGGCCTGTTTTTCTATGTGCCGATGGGCCTCCTGCTCGCTCATGTTGAGGTAAGAGATCAGTATGCATTTCGCGCGGTCGACGATGCGGATGTCTTCTATCTTTTGCTTGAGTTTGTTGTTTTCTGCATGCATGAGTTTGAGGCGAATCTGCGCGGATCGGGACAGCTTCAAAGCGGACCAAAAGACTGACTTGCTTACGGGTTTTGCAATCGTCAAAACGCCGTCGTCTTCCGTAATGGCGGACACTTCCTCGAAGTACTCATTCCGGACGACAAGGATCACTTGACTGAGGCCGCTTGTAGCGATGTGCCGCGAGAGATTTTCGCCCGATTCGTCGTGTAGCGGCGCGTTGACGATCACCAGATCAAAATTCCGCTGTAAGAGTAAGCGCCGCGCCTCCCCGCCTGTGGACGAGGTGACAATGTGACGGAAAGAAGCGGCGTTGAGCATTTCCGTGAAAAAAGCGGTGCTTCTTTCACTCTGGGAAACAATTAACGCGCTCTCCATGTTATCGCCACCTTTCTAAGCGGAGTGAGGGAATGTTGTATCAGTTCCCCACCTGCGGCAGGGAATATGGATATCCTGGTTATTTCTTTCCCCCGCCAAAGGCGGGGGAACAGGTAAGATTCACTGTGAAACTCACTATCTAAATAATGTTGAAGTATTGCTCTCGATAAAAATCTGTTTTGTCGGGAGCAGCCGCATAGGCGGTCGCCTCTTCTTTTTTAAACGCAATGTATTTGGAAAGCAGCTCGTCACCGATCACACGCTTTACCAATGTGCTGTTCTCCGAGAGTTTTATGGCTTTGTCCAAACTGTCCGGTAGGAGGGTGAGTTCTTTGGTGATACTCTCATCCGCTGTATACAAATCGGCATCCACGGCGGGTGGCAGAGTTTGCTCCGCTTTTATGCCCTCGAGGCCCGCAGCCATGATGAGAGCAAACGCGAGGTAGGGGTTTACGGATGGATCCGGAGAGCGGAGTTCCATTCGCACCCGTTCGCCAATGGCGGCCGGGATGCGGACAAGCTGGGAACGATTTTGATGTGACCATGAGACAAATTTGGGGGCCTCGAACTGCCCAAAACGTTCGTAGGAATTTACAAGCGGGTTTAAAAACAGTGTGATTTCCGGCGCGCGGGAGAGAATCCCGGCGATGAAGCTTTCGGAAACATGGGAATACTCATGAAGCGTGTTTTTAAAGATGGTGCGGCCGTTTTTGGTCAGAGAGAGGTTCACATGTAAGCCGCTGCCAGCGGTTTTGTGAATGGGTTTCGGCATAAACGAAGCAAACAGGCCGTTGCGGGCCGCGATGGCCTTGACAACCGATTTGAAGGTCAGAAGATTGTCCGCGCAACTCAGCGCGTCGCTGAATTGAAAATCAACCTCGTTTTGTCCGGGGCCCTGCTCATGATGGGAAGACTCAGGCTGAATGCCCATTTCCTCAAGGCATAGGCAAATTTCGCGACGGATGTTTTCGCCTTTGTCCAGCGGAGAGATGTCAAGATATCCGCCCTTGTCGAGCGTGATGTTCGTAGGATCGCCGTTGTCGTCGGCCCGGAACAGGTAAAACTCGCACTCCGCGCCGATTTTGCAGGCGTATCCCATGGCGTCAAACTGCGCGATGACCTGCTTGAGGATATACCGGCTGTCGTGCGTGAAAGGCGTGCCGTCGGGATTTCGGATGTCGCAGTAAAAACGCACGACCCGTCCGGGGCCCGGACGCCACGGCAGTACCGTCAGCGTGGTCGGTTCAGGGTACAAAAACAGATCGGATTTGGTCACGTCCCGAAAGCCTTTGATCGCGTGGGCATCGAAGGATACGCCGTTTTCAAACGCATCCTCGAGCTCATCCGGCATGATCGAGATGTTCTTATGCATACCAAACGGATCGCAGAACCCAAGGCGAATGAACTTCACATCGTTTTCTTTCACAAACTGCAAGATTTCAGCGACGGTACCGTTCATGGATACTCACCCCTTTAAAAATGGCGATGTACACTTTTAAACTCTCAACGCAATCGCCCACCAAATTTTAACACAAATTTGGTTCAGACGATAGACAGACTTATCCTTCGCCGGTGGTTGCGCGTCTATTCTCCCAAGAAAGAAAAATGAAGGATTGCTTGTAATTTTCTCAGAGCCTATGTAACACTGTGCGGATGAAGCTACACAAAAAGACGTTCATCACATAACGCGGACCACGAAGCAACCGACCTTCAACCTGGTTGTTCCCTAGCGCTTGCGTTATCTGATGAACGCCCTTGTTCAACGATTTCAGCATACAATAGAGCCATCTGTTTGTCAATGATATTTTCGAGGTCGGCATATTTTTGAGATGTATAACCGATAATAGAAACGCTTTGTCTTCTATTTTAGTTATTGTTCCGAGTTTACTTTTTCACAAAACTTCCTATTGACAAATGTAGCGGTCCGCGCTATACTGAATCGCGTAGACAGCAATGGCGCTGTGGACGATTCGTCCACGGTGCTTTTTTTTCGTTTGAGGCGTATTTTGAAGCTGGCCGTAGATCAAATGACAGGTACTTTCATGCAAAATTTTGTTCCCAT